>JAFSYZ010000099.1 GCA_017455785.1 Candidatus Methanomethylophilaceae archaeon | reverse complement strand
GTTTTGATGTGTCTCATATCTTTCCCCTCCATTTGAGTGCCAACGGCAGAAGTATCATGGCGACGATTATGGCAATCGGCAAGGCCAGGATCATCCCTGTTCCGTTGGATTCGTTCTCGCTGTTGTTACCTGTGCTCCCGTCGTAGGGCTCCACCGAGTACATGTAGCACCCCGACGTATCGAATCTGAGTGTGGACGAATCATAATCGAATTCGGAATCGCACACGGATGTCCTTCCGTTGGTGGATATGGATTTCACCAATGCACCCATGACGCGGTTACCGGAATCGTATGATGTGGTTATCGAGGCCTTCCCGTCATTCAGTGAAGTGATCCTTTCCTCATCGCATTCGATGAACATCTCATACATCCTTCCGAAAGGTGAACTGTCATCCGTCTCCAAAGTCTCGATCCAAATCCTGATCATCTCCTTGGTCTTGGATAACAGTAGTTCCATGGCCTTGTGGTCTAGGCGTACCATGAAGTCGCCTATCAGTACAGTGAGGGAACCGTTGGTGTCCAACTTTCCCGCGATGTCGGACATGGATATGATCGCCTTCCCGTCACCTACATCGATTATGCGTTCTCCAGTCCTGTCCTCGATCACCGTCTGTCCGCTTTCATCCACTGTTACATCGAAATTGATCCTCATCCCATCCACTGGGTCCGGTAGACTGTCGATGACGATCTCCCTCGAGGTCACAGCCCTTATGTGGTAGTCCACACCCGATGAGAAGGCAACCCTTGAATATGCGGTGCCGTCCTCGTACAGGGTGACACTTGTAACGAATTCATTGCAACCTTTATCGCTGTAGAATTCGAAGGTTATCCCGCAATCCAGGGCGAATCCTTTCAGACCGGATATGTTGATGCCTATGCGATAGGGGACCCTCTCTTCAGAGTCCATTCTCATGTATATCTCGTCATCCGATAGTACCGTCCCTTTGGGAAGTCTCAGTTTTATATCGTAAGTGATCTCGAAATCAACTGTACCAGAGATTATTGGTCCGTCATGTCCCTGTTCAGGATCCGATCCGGTGTCATATAGGCCGAATGCATTAGATTCAGCGGAGGATATCCCTACCCATAGGGCAGGAAAGGACACCAAGAGGATGGCCAACGGGACTGACAGATACGCTATGCGCATACTATCACTCTCAGACCAGCAGTACGGTGATCGTGACCGTGTTGCATACGGATGAAGAGAACGATATGTCCCTTGTGCTGTCGGCACTTATACCTACCTCCAGATGGAGGCCGTTACTTGTTGTCGGCGAAGCAGCATAGGCAGGTATGGATATGGAACTCCAGACCGCTGTGATGCTGCCGTTCGATAATGTTATCGAAGTCGCATCGTTCAGTCCGGCTTTAACGGTCATGCCGCTAGATGATACGCCGGACCAATCGATTCCAGGTGTCGCAATGGTCAGTGACAGGCTTCCGTTGGCTGCTGGGGCTCCGCTAAGTTTCTGATACGCATAGGCATCCAATATCTTACCTCCGTTAGTCGTATCTGAGAAACTGTAAGTAGTCCCTCCTACGGTTGTCACCGATTTCAGTGACAGGTCCGACGTGAATGCGTTGTTACCAGCTTCGGTCAGACTGCCGCCACTGTTCTTCCCTAGTGCTATCGCGGTCACAGAACCAACGGATATGGTATTGTTAGTGCTCTCGTATGTGGCATGGAATGCGGAATACCCTACACCCAGCAGGGCCGTCGATAGGACGACCGCTGCGATGGCCAATGATATCACCTTCATCTTGTTCATCATATGTCATCTCCTTTCTTGATCTCCTTGATGATGTTGGATAGGGCGAACGATATGAACGAGGCAAGTATCAATATCAGGATCAGACTGGGTATGTTGTTCTTCACGATCCAGATAACATTGCCGACGGTGCTGTTGACATATGTGACCTTGCCGATCACCTGATCACCTTCAACATATTCCACGGAACCAGGGGGATTGGCATCCCCGTGTGTGATCACGGTCCCGTCCATCCCTATGACACGGTGCACCACTACGATGTTGTCCCCATCCGCATCCATATTGAACGCGATCACATCGCCGATTCCGAAATCACTTACACGGTCGATCAGAACAATGCTTCCCTTCGGTATCGTGGATATGGGATAGTCCGTAGGCTCTCCTTCCATCGATCCTGAGACGATTACCCTGAACTCGTAGCTGTTGTTGTCCAGCAGGCAAACCGCCGAACCGCAGATCAACAGCGAGGCTATGGCTGCTATGAACAGTCCTTTTCTGACCTTCAATATTGCCTCTTTGGTTGTTAGTCCTACCATCATCAGAACTCTAAACTACTAATTATAATTTAAATCTTAATATTATTGCGAATCCGCAACCCAAGGGTTAATAGCGGTATTTCCCGATTATTCGGGCATGTTGAGGTGCAGGATAACTGTAATGAAGCAGACCGTCCACATGGAACTGATGGAGAAGTTCGAGAATCCGATAGAGCACGCCTGTTTCATGAATGTCGGTGATGTGTTCATATCAGAGGGTGCACAGAGACCTGAGGGATTCTGTGAGAGTGCATGGGAATCAATGTTGCCTTTCGTGATGACCTTGGCCCATGGTGGGAAGGATATCTATGATGGGTGGATGAAGGACCCCCGTTCGGCCATGATATCCTGCAATGACGGATTCAGACCCGTCTCTTTCTACATTGAAGCGTTGGAAGAATAAGCTAAAGAAGGAAGGGAGTTGAACTCCCTTCGGTTTTCAGGCGATCTTTGTGCCTGCACCGGGTCCGGCACTCTCGTTCCAGACCTCATCGACATCGAACAGCCATACTCCGAAGCAGGGTAGGTTCATCTTTCCCAATACTTCTTTGAGGTTGTCGAATACCGGTCCGGAGTCCATGCGGACAGGGTTCTTCAGAACGAGCTCGAAGGACTTGGGTCCGGCTGTGATGAGCATAGCCGCCTTACCGGTCTCTGCGAGGTACTGCTTGCTCCTCTTCATGAGCACTTCACCTACTCCGACCTTTCCGTCGGGTCCTGCGAATATGCTTCCGCAGACGATACCGTGGGGCTGTCCGCATTTGCATGATGTCAGGAGTGTCTTGACTGCAGCCTTGTCGTTCATAAGGTCCAATACTTCTTGTGGAATTGCTACCATATTACACCTTGGCCAGATATCTGATTGGTATTTAAAAATGGATTGGTAACAGGACTGTAATCGATGGAGCAACTGTTATACTTCGAAAAAGATACAGAGGTCATGGAAGAGGAGTTCGTTGAAATAGTCGATCGCATGGGCGGGGAACACAGGGTGCCTAAGAAGGAGAGATTTCTGGATCCGTTAGATGG
>JAFSYZ010000098.1 GCA_017455785.1 Candidatus Methanomethylophilaceae archaeon | reverse complement strand
GAACGGATACCCAACAATAACCTTTTAATTAAGTAGAGATTTGGGGGCATTAAGCCGAGATGGCCCAGCCCGGTAAGGCGCGAGCCTGGAAAGTTCGTGGTGCTTCACCTCGGGAGTTCAAATCTCCCTCTCGGCGCCATTCCCCTTTTGTTATGTGTTTCAGGACAGCGCAGGCCATCTTCATACTGCATCCAAGAAAACAACAAATCTAATGATGTATGAATCCATCCCGATTGTGATGACTGCGATATTCGACGGAAGGAAGTACGAAGGACCGTATACCATCGATGCGAAGGACGTTCCCCCGACACCCGGAGTGTATCTGATCTGTACAGGGTCATCAGGCGGAGAGAAGATCATCGCCCTCTACGAATCCGATGATATGAAAACCCATATGGCATCCAATCCCGAACGTGATGAATGGTTCAGGAATAAGGATGATGGGAACAACAGTTACAATGACGATGCGCTAAGGGCGTACTATCTGGAAGAGAATAGCCAGAGCATACGTCAGGACATCATTCTGAAGATGGTAGAAAGAAGACCGTACAGGATCCCATGCTACAGACCTCCGGTCGATGATTTCTGAAACCATCAACAACGGTAAATATCGACAATAGATAACTCGTCAGCATGACCGATATCCCGCCGCAGATCTTCCTGGACAATGCATCCACCACACGCCTGAGAAAAGAGGCATTGGATGCGATGATGCCATACCTGACCGAATCATACGGGAACCCATCCAGTTCCCACAAGATGGCGAAGGGTCCCAGAGAGGCTGTGAAAGAGGCTAGGAAGAAGATAGCTGACTGTCTTAACGCCTCATCCAGCGAGATATTCTTCACATCCGGCGGTACGGAATCGGATAACTGGGCATTGAAGTCCGGTGCGGTCAGCAATCCGGGGAAAGGGAGGCATGTGATCGTTTCAGCTATAGAGCATCATGCGATCATAGAATCGGCGAAATGGATGGAGAGGAACGGTTTCGATGTCACCTTCCTGCCGGTGGATGAGTTCGGTCTTGTGGATTTGAAAACCTTGGAATCCGCCATCAGGGAGGATACCGCATTGGTATCTGTGATGACAGCGAACAACGAGATCGGCACAATAGAGCCCATCAAGGAGATTGGTGCACTGTGCAAGGAGAAGGGCATCCTGTTCCACACCGATGCCGTCCAGGCCTTCGGACATATACACCTGGATGTCAAGGAGATGAACATCGACATGCTAAGTGCCAGCGGTCACAAGTTCGGCGGTCCGAAGGGAGTAGGGTTCCTCTACGTGAGGAAGGGCATCAAGCTCGAACCATTCATGCACGGCGGTGCACAGGAGAACGGTGAGAGGGCAGGTACCACCAACGTCCCCGGGATCGTGGGGATGGGAGTCGCAGCTGAATTATCAGTGGCCGAGATAGATGAAGATACCGAATATATCCAGAAGCTCAGGGACCATTGCATACAACGCATATCCTCGGAGATCGAAGGGGCAAAATTGAACGGACATCCGACACAGAGACTCCCCGGCAACGTGAACTTCTCGTTCTCGGGTATAGGTGCCATGGCATGCGGCATACCGATGCTGATGAACGGCAACGGGATGTGCGTATCCACAGGTTCTGCCTGTGCAGCAAGTTCCACAGAACCGTCTCATGTGATAATGGCCATCGGTGTACCGAAGGAGATGGGGAACAGTACAATCAGGGTGACCATCTCCAGGGAGAACACCGTGGAGGAGATCGACCGTGCGGTCGATGTCATAAAGGAATCCGTGGCCAGACTGAGAGCCTTATAGGTCGCTAATGTCTTTATATACACGCGCTCGATTAGAGGACAGAGCGTGTTAGCATGAAGATCAACGCTGATATCTACGTCAAGGACGTCCCCGGACAGCTGGTAGCATCATTGGAACCCATCTCCACTTACGAGGGTAACATCATAGGTGTGGTGCACAACCGTGAACAGGTCATCAGCGAAAGGATCCTCGTCAACATCATCTTCGACATGGACAAGGTCAACCTCGAACGTCTGAAGAAGGAATGGCGTTCCAAAGATGTCATCATCGTCAAGATGGATGAGGCAGTGGAATCGTACACAATGGACTACATGCTCGTAGGTAAACTGACAGCTTCCAAGATACAGGAGATCATGGACAAAGCATCCAAGGACATTCAATTCCAATCAGTGGATATCGGTTATTCATCCAGAGGAAGCGGCGAATCGCACACCGCAATGATATCGGTCAGCGTCGGTTCCAAGGATGAACTTGCCCACTTCAACGACTTCCTATCCAAGGAGGCCGTCGATCTCGGATTGACATACATAAGGGGGGTGGACGCATGAAGGTGTTCATCTCAGGTTTCGGTACCGTCGGGCAAGGAGTGATGGAACTCATCACCATGAAATCCATAGAGATGTCCGACTATGTTGATGAGCCTGTCCAGATCGTAGGAGTGATGGATTCGAAAAGTTACATCCTGAAAGAGGATGGGCTCTGCGCACTCTGCGTTCTCGGAAGGAAGAAGACCAAGGGCAGATGCGGAGAGGACCTCAGGGAAGGCAAGGAAGGGAAGGACATCCTTGACATGGTCGATTTTGATGTTCTTATCGAATGTACACCCACCAACATAGATGACGGCGGAGAGGGGCTGAAGAACATAGAACATGCCCTTTCTAAGGGAAAGGATGTCATCACGGTCAACAAAGGTCCGCTGGCTCTCAAGTTCAAGGAACTGATGGACATTGCCGATAAGAACGGCTGCACTTTCAGATACGAGGGTTCTGTGGGCGGTGCGATGCCCATAATCAACCTCTGCAAGGAAGGATTGGCTGGACAGAAGATCCGCTCCATCCTCGGTATATTCAACGGAACATGCAACTTCATCCTCAGCAGAATGGATTCAGGGATGCCCTTCGAACAGGCACTGAAGGAGGCTCAGCAGCTCGGTTATGCCGAGGCAGACCCGACATACGACATCAAAGGGATCGACAGCGCTTGTAAGGTCACCATACTCGCCAACTCTGTCTTCGGCCGCAACGTAACGATAAAGGACGTATCCATCAACGGAGTGGACACCATAACG
>JAFSYZ010000097.1 GCA_017455785.1 Candidatus Methanomethylophilaceae archaeon | reverse complement strand
TTTCCTGCAGTTCGTCTCTCCTGGCAGGACGACGGTTCCGCACTGCTTGCAGCGTCCGTATCCCTTGGGGTACAGACGGCCGTCGGCCTCCATCTCCGCTCTCACGGACTCGAGCTTCTTGGTGGCACGGACCGAGAAGAATGATATGATCAGGAACAGGACGAGGATTATCACGGCGTAATAGCCGTTCCACATCAGGACGAACATTGCCTCGTCGGATGAATTGAAGTTGACCTTGTGGAATGTAGGTGCCGATGATAACTTGACGTTGTCACCGTCCATGACCTTGAAGTAATAACCGTATACGCTGGCACTGTCCATCTTCAGGGATATCGTGCCGGACGTGTAGACACCACCGCTGAGTGTAAGTTCGATATCCTTACCGTTGTTGCCATCGGTGTCGTTCATGGTGTAGACGCCGTATCCGCTGTAACAGATGTAGTTCAGTTTACCCATGTGGAAGATGACCTTCTGTCCTGTTTCGACGGTTCCGTTGTATTTCACGGATATCGACGTTATGGTATCGGCACCGGAGTAGGTTATGGTCAGATCAGTGAAACCTTCGCTGTCATAATGTGATACATCGTTGTTGTTCTCGATGACCGGCATCGATACCGCGAAGGCACCTATCAGCACTATACCCAGGAAACAGACGACACCGAAGACTGCCATCTTCTTGAACGATGATTTTCCGCCGAACCATTTGGCGATTATGAACAATACTGCTGCGATCAGGACCAAACCGAGTCCGCATAATGCACTGTACAGTCCGATGTAGAACAGCACCGCTCCAACGAGGATGCCGAGGACCATACCGACTGGTAATGCCGCTTTGGACTTCTTGAATTTCTGATAACCGGACTCCGGCGTAGCGTCTTCCATCGGCCCCTTTGAACGCTTGAGCGTATTTAATGGTATACGCGCGAGTAAACCAATAAATATGTAACGGCCATCATACGCGTACCGACAGGAGGTGAATCAGTGGGTATCGAGGACCAGATAAGGGAGCTTGAAGAGGAGATCTCCAAGACCAAGTACAACAAATCCACTGAGGGCCACATCGGTAAGCTGAAGGCGAAGATAGCCCGTCTGACCCTTGAGGACGAGAAGAGGAAGTCCGCAAAGGGGAACACTAAGGGGTTCTACGTCAAGAAGGCAGGGAATGCCACAGTTGCTTTGGTGGGTTTCCCCAGTGTCGGAAAGTCAACTCTTCTGAACCAACTGACCGGAGCGAAATCGGAGGTCGGTGCGTACCATTTCACCACCTTGGACGTCGTTCCCGGAGTCATGGAGTACAACCACGCCAAGATCCAGATCCTGGATATGCCCGGATTGATCAAGGATGCGTCCAGAGGTAAGGGAAGAGGAAGGGAGGTCATCGCCGCTGCCAGGTCGGCGGATGTGATCCTGCTTGTTGTGGACGTGTTCAACCCGGACATCTCGGTGTTGTTCAACGAGCTGTATAATGCAGCGATACGTCTCAACCAGAGGAAACCGGATGTCACCATCACAGGCGGTGACAGCGGAGGTATCATCGTCAAACCCACTGTAAAGCTGACGAAGATCACCACGCAGACTATCAAGGAGATGACCGCAGCATACGGGCACGTTAATGCCACAGTTGTCGTTCGTGAGGATATCAACGTGGAGCAGATGCTAGACGTCCTGGCAGGGAACAGGGTCTACATCAAGGCCATAATGGCCATCAACAAGGTCGATTTGGTGCAGCACGATGAGTTGCAGAAGGCGGAGGAGAAGAACAACATGTACAAGCTTTTCCCAGTATCCGCTGCTACAGGGCTCGGTATGAACGAGCTCAAACAGGGTCTTTACGATACGATCGACATGATCCGTATTTATCTCAAACCGCAGGGTCAGGAGGCGGATATGGACATACCCCTCATCGTAAAGAGGGGAAATACGGTTGGGGATGTCTGTGAGCTGATCCACAGGCAGTTCCGTTCAAATTTCAGATACGCCATGGTCTGGGGGAAGAGCGCCAAGTTCCCCGGTCAGACCGTAGGTATTGATCACGTGGTCGAGGACCAGGATGTGGTCTGCATCATAGTCAAGAAGAACTTCTAACGAAAAGGTGAGCAAATGATTCAACGCCCGCGCGGAACAAGGGATTTCCTCCCAGATGACATGGAGAAGAGAAGGTATTATGAAGGTACCTTGAGGACAGTAGCGAAGACATTCGGATTCAGAGAGGTGGCGACACCGATGTTCGAGGAATCCGAGCTGTTCATACTGAGGTCCGGACCCAATGTGTTGGGTGAGCTGTACGCGTTCAAGGACAAGGGGGACAGGGAGATCGCATTGCGTCCGGAGATGACCGCACCCGTTGTACGTATGTTCGTCAACGAGATGAGCAACGATCCGAAGCCGATCAAGGTCTTCTACTTCGGCCAGTGCTTCAGGTACGAGAGGCCGCAGAGCGGAAGGTACAGGGAGTTCTTCCAGTTCGGCGCTGAATTGATCGGTAACGCCAATCCCGAATCCGATGCGGAGGTCATCGGGATGGCCTCGGCAATGATCAAGGCCCTCGGATTGAAGGACTACAAGCTCAGGATCGGGCACATAGGTGTTCTGAGGCAGAGGATCACTGACATAGGTGTGCCTAAGGAGAGGATGGCCGAAGTACTGCAGAAGCTGGACAAGAAACTGTACGACGAGGCCAGGCCCCTGCTGAAATCCATGGATGTGAAGGATTCTGATATCGACGGATTGTTCGAGCTCACTGAGACCGTCGGAGGTAAAGAAGTCCTCTCAAAGGCACCTGCCGAGGCTGGGAAGTACCTGTCGGATGTCGTTGAGTTCCTGGAGGCCATGGGAGTGAAGGACATCGAGATCGACCTCGGTGTCGTCAGAGGATTGGATTATTACACAGGGATGGTCTTTGAGGCGGAGGCACCCGCATTGGGTGCGGAGAAGCAGATCTGCGGAGGAGGTTCCTACACACTTTCCGAGCTGTTCGGCGGTGAGAAGGTGTTCTCCACAGGCTTCGCCATAGGATTCGACAGGATACTGTTGGCCATGGAGAAGGAAGGACAGACCTATCAGAGGGAAGGCATCTGTGCTTATGTTGTGACGGTCTCGGACGAT
>JAFSYZ010000096.1 GCA_017455785.1 Candidatus Methanomethylophilaceae archaeon | reverse complement strand
GAGGAGAGATGGTCGGACATCAACCGTTTCTTCGTCCGTCATGGACAGGTCGTATGCCTTCCCAACCACCCTAGGTGTGAGAAGTGTTCCATTTCGAAGATGTGCGATTCTTGCAAGGTCTGAACTCAGTCGAACCGTCGCGTGCGTTCACTATAATTATTTAACAACCCAGCCTATGTACGTCCGATGCATGAGGTATCAGTCGTATCCGACATCGTCAAGGCCATCCTCAACGAGTTGGAGAAGTACAACGCCACCGCTGTGGAGGAAGTCACTCTTAGGATAGGCGAGATGACCAATCTCGGTACCGAACAGATGGAGTTCGCGTACGAGATAGTTACCAGAGGCACTATCCTTGAAGGATCCAAACTCATCATAGAGAACGAGGAGGTCCAAGTCCACTGCAACAAGTGCGGTTGGGAAGGCGGTGTGGAGTACATCGAGGACGATATGGATACTGGACACAGGATACCCATACTGAAATGCGGGAACTGCGGAGGCCCCGTAAAAGTGATCTCCGGGCAGTCATGCTGCGTTAAGAATCTCAGGATCGTGGGTGAGGATTGATGTACAAGTACAGGGACGAGGCGACCGCCAGGAAGATTTTGGATAAGATTCGTGAGATGAACATCGACTACACGTTCATGCACGTATGCGGAACACATCAGGATTCCATCGTCAGGTTCGGTCTCGAACCGATGCTGAAGGAAGTGGGTGTGGAGATCCGTCAGGGGCCCGGATGTCCTGTTTGTGTTACAACAAGCAGTGAGATCGCGGATGCGATAACACTGGCGAGGAACGGAATCACCGTATGTGCCTTCGGGGACATGATGAGGGTACCGACCACGATAGGTACGCTCAACGATGTGAGGTCCGAAGGAGGGGATGTCCGTATCGTTTATTCGATCGAGGATGCGGTGAGGATGGCCAAGGAGCAGACCAAACCGCTGGTCTTCGTTTCTGTAGGATTCGAGACCACCGCACCGTCCACATGTGTGCCTCTCCAGAAGGAGGTGCCGGAGAACTTCAGCATCTACAGCTGTCACAGGATCTGTCCTCCCATATTGAAGGCGATATTCGACATGGGCGAGAGCAAGATACAGGGTCTGATAGATCCCGGACACGTCGCCGTTATCACGGGAACCAAGGCATTCGAACCCTTCGCCGAGATATACAAGATGCCACAGGTAATCGCTGGTTTCGAGCCCTTGGACATCCTCATGTCGGTTTACATGCTGTGCAAGCAGGTGAAGGAAGGCAGGGCTGAAGTTGAAAATGAGTATACAAGACTGGTAAGGCCTGAGGGCAACCCCAAGGCATTGAAACTCATGGAGGAGACCTTCGAACCTGTCGATAGGGCATGGAGAGGATTCCCTGTGATCCCCAAGAGTGCTTTGGCTCTCAAGACCAAGTATCAGGACCATGATGCGAACAAGGTCCATGAGGACATCCTGAAGTTGACACCTGAAGTGGAAGCTGAAGCAAAGGGATGCAGGTGTGGAGAAGTACTCAGAGGATTGATCCGTTCGGAGGAGTGTCCGATGTTCGGAAGGGTGTGCAAACCTACGAGTCCTTCAGGACCGTGCATGGTGTCATCCGAAGGTAACTGCAACATAGCGTTCCGTTTCAACAAGACGAGGTTGTAACATGGGACTGGCAGGTGCAGGCGGGATAATGAGGCCGGACACGGTCGAGGGCTCGAAGAAGAAGGTATTGGTCATTACCAATGATTCCACCGTTTTTCTGAGTGACGGTTTCGTCAGTGCTTACGACATGTTCGGCGGAAGGATGACCGAGGTGAAGAATCTTTACGACAGGCTGTCACAGATCACTCTGACCAATTTCGGTATCATTTCAGGTAAATTCGGTTTCATCCCCAGCAACCGTGTCGTAATGAAATACAATTTCGTCCCTTCCTGTAAAGAGGACTACATCAAGCTGCAGGAGGAGAAGGATTTCGTAGGTATGATAGAATTCTTGGCGAAACCGTTCGATAAGGTAGTGCTCTGTGTACCGAAGGACATGTTCGAAATGTTGATTCCATCATTCCCCGACGGAAAGCTGATAGCTGTAACCAACAAGCAGTTCAAGAAACTGTGCAAGGAGAAGAACTGGTCGTTCTATCTGCGCAAGGGTGCACGTGTCGGCAATGCGAATGCGGATGCGATCGTGAAAGAGATCGAAGAGTTCGTCAACTCGTGACCCTTTTCATACTTCTGATGACATCCTTCACGTCATCCGTCACCCTGTATGATTCGATGATCTTCTGAAGCGCTTTGTTGTATGTCCAATCATCGAGGGAGTTATCGCCGTTCAGATAGGCCATGGTCTTCTCGGGGAATTTGACGAAGCATACCGACAGATTCCATGCGACGCCCATCTTGTAGTAATATCCGTCGTGATGATGTTCATCCAAGATACTCAAAATGGGATCGATGTGCTCCTCATCAATGAAGTGTGTGAGCATCATGACCACACAGTATCTCATATGGAACTCCTCTCCAGAATTGATGAACGGAAGGATGAATTCCCACAGTGTCTGTCTTTCATTCTTTTTGGGTTTCCATGTTGTGCAGAACGAATCACAGGTGGACCAATTGTCGATAAGGTCGACATGTTCTCTGAACAACCGGAGTCTCTCATCGAGGTCCATCTTCGCGTAGGAGATGACGAACCCTCTGAGCATTATGTCCTCCATGTACTCACAATGCCAATCTTTCAGGTACTGTCTCCAGTCCTCTTTGGCGATTCTCTTCCCCATGTCCCTCAGGACAGGCAGTCTTATCCCATACAGAGGATACTTGCAATCTACAAGCTTTCCTGAGAATTCCGCATATCTGATGTCGCGGTTCCTTTCCATCTCCTTCCTTACATCCACGGTATCACATCAGAAGAACATGAATGACAGAGCGACCGCAAGTGCCGCACCTAAAATGCCTGTGATGCAGTTGTTGGTGTACTTGTTGATGATGCCCTTCCTTTCCAATGTGGCCCCGAGCACACTGTCGAGCATGCATCCGAACACACCCGCGATCATGGGAAGGAAGATCTCGACGTCGAAGATGGTAAGATTGATCGTAGCCCATCCGATCACCGTAACCACAACGGATGCCAGGATGCAGACCAATGTACCCAACGGAGATATTCCCCCATCGGTACCTGGAGGCACCCTCTTGAACGTTGTTATCAGATAGGTCCTGTCATCCCTCACACCGAGTTCGCTCGCCGCGGTATCCGCAGCAGCGACAGCGATGGTGGAGATGTATCCGATCATCATCTGATGGTAGTATACATCATTGGTCAGTACGTTGATCAACGCGAAAACTATGCACGGCAATCCCACGCCTAGGACGTTCTTGTACGTTCTCTCGCCGTGTGTACCTTCCTGCAGTCCCTTCTCTTTCTTCTTGCTCAATCCTATGACAGTAGCTATGAAACCAAGGAGTGTGAAGACAATAAGCAACAGCAACCAGCTGAAGGAACCGAGGATACCGATGACCGAACCTACGATCAAAGCCGCGATGCATCCGCTCTTCGTGAGTAGATCGAACTTGTATGCCAGCAATGACAGCAGCACGGACGTCACTATCACGGCGACGAAATCCATCCAGGGTTCCGGTAGGAACTGCATGTTGGGTTAGACCGAGTGTTAGTATAATATGATGTTGGAGGTCAGGCCAGCCTGTTCAGGATGTATGTGGCGTACTCTATCGCTAGATCCTTCTCGGACAGTGGATAGAACATGATCTTACCCTGGGGATAGAATGTGACCTCCATCTCCTTCCACTTCATGACGAGCATCATCCCGCCCTCGTTCCTGTCTATGACGAACTCGTCCTTCAGCTTCTCGGATACGACATCAAGATCGTAATCGCCGATCTCCGATGGTGATGCCATCAGCGCCTTTCCGCCACAGAGCCTGGTGATGTTGAACCTCATCTCCTGATCACCTTCATTAGTCTCTGCACTTCCTTCCTGAAATCATCGAGGGAGGATTCGTTGATGACCATCATGTCCGCCAAGGCGATGGTCTCGGCAAGGCCCCAGTTCATCTCACGTTTGTCACGTTCCTCGAATTCCTGCATGTTCTTCGGGGCATCATCACGTCCGCGCTTGACCAGTCTGTCATATCTAGTGGTGGGTGAGGCGAATATCCCGATGACGGTGACATCAGGTGTGATGCCAAGGTACGCCCTGACCTCATCCCTGCTGCGGCATCCGTCTACCATGAAGATGTCTCCGTACATCTTCTCCACCGCACGTTTCGCCCAGATGTCGAAACCGTGGCGTTCCCTCTCTATGTTGGCGAATTGCCCTACAGTGAGATCCTGGTCCTTCTCGTCCCTCTTGAAGTGGAACTCTCTGACGATGTCCCCCATCCTGAGGAAAGGGATGCCGCTGTCGCTGGCAGCGGTCAGGAACTCCTCTTTACCCGCACCGGGCATGCCTGCGGTCAGGATCAGCCTCATGTTATCACAGCAGGTTGTCGGAGATGTTGGAAAGTATGCGTTCGCAGTAGCTGCACCTGAGCACGGGCGGGTTCCTGCTGATCACATCGAATTCGGGACAGATAGGTTCGCCCTTGTTGGTTATGCAGTTGGGGTTGCTGCATCTCGCCAATCCAGTTACATGGTCTCCGATCTCGACCTTGAACTTTTTCGCCACGTAGTAGTCCCTGATTATGACTATGGTGGCGTCAGGCGAGATCAGTGCGATCTTATCGACGGTGGACTGGTCCAGTTCCCTGTCCTCTATCTTGACGATATCCTTCAGTTTGGAGGCCATCTTGTTCGATGATACGTGCATACCGACGATGACCGTCGAACTTATGGTGTTCTCGTTCACTCCAAGAATCTTGAGGACATTAAGTCCCTGTCCGGGGGATATGTGGTCAATGACCGTACCGTTCCTGATACGTGCGACTTTGATCTCGTCTACCATCAGAGCTCACCTCCCATGATAGAAGACAGCAATGCCATCCTCACTGGTATTCCGTTGAAGGCCTGTTCGAAGTACTTCGCATGTTCCGTATCATCAACTTCTGGTGCGATCTCATTGACTCTCGGCAGAGGGTGCATGACGATCATCTCCTTCTTCGCGTTGCGCAGTGCTTCATTGTCTATCCTGTAGCAGCCTGCAACCTTCTGGTATTCGGCGGGGTCAGGGAACCTCTCCCTCTGTATGCGTGTGACGTAGAGAACATCTGCACTCTCGATCACATCATCCAATTTGTCGGTGATATATGGTTTGCAGTTGTTCGCTGTCAGAGAATCGATGATGTCCTGAGGCATCTGAAGGCTCTCAGGTGCGACGAATGTGAGCTTCGCACCGAATCTAGTCAATGCGTTGGATAAGGAATGCACAGTCCTGCCGTATTTCAGGTCTCCGAGGAGGACGATGTTCAGACCGTCGATCGAACCCATGGACCTCTTAATGGTGAAGAGGTCGAGCAACGTTTGCGTGGGATGCGATCCCGCACCGTCACCGGCATTGATCACGGGGCTCTTGGCGACGTTCGCAGCCAATCTCGCCGCACCGTCGTGGGGATGCCTCAGAACAATCGCATCACAATACGTGTCGACCATCCTGATAGTATCGGAGAGGGTCTCACCCTTCGCCATGGATGTCATGGACATCTCAGAGACATCCAAAACGTCCAATCCTAGCCTGTGCGCAGCGCTCTCGAATGATAATCTTGTCCTTGTGGACGGTTCGAAGAAAAGATTGCCTAGAATCTTCCCTTTCAGGATACGTCCGCTCTTCTCTCCCTTGGCGTATGGGACCATGGTCTCAGCCACGTCCATGATGTACTCGATATCCTTCCTGGACAGATCGTTGATCGAAACGATGTCCTTGCCGATGAAGCTCACATCACCGTTCATGTTGCGGATTATAGGTGTATCACTATCTAAACTGTACTAATGCACGCGCGTGAGAGTTATGTACCACGAACATATACGAACGTTCATGTTGGATGTCATCGCACGTTCGCAAAGAGGAAGGGTCTGCGAGTACAGATGGGATAACAAGGTAGTGAAGACACCGTGTGTGCTCAGGACCGTTACGGAGAAGTGTAACGATGACATGTACATCCTCGTAGAGGATGGTAAGAGATCTTTGATCAAGGGAGACAGCAGGATCCCGTTGGATGTCGGGCTCATGACCGCCGAATCGTCTGATGAGGTCACCGCTCCTGTCACAATGGACGGGGTATGTGTCGTGAGGCTTCCATTCAAAGGCGATATTCCCGAAGATATCGAGATGCTGGTCGTGGCCAACGGTTTCGAGCTCAGGGACGATGCACGCAAGCTTGTCAGCACTATAATCTCTCTCCGTGAAAGGGTCGGATGCAACGTGGTCATATTGATCACCGGTATCATGGATGCCTCCAATCTGGCACTCCTGTCATACATGGGAGTGGATGCTTTCGACGATTCCGTCGCAAGGGTCTTCGGTGTGAACAGAACACTCTCGATCCCGGAGGGTATCATCGAATCAGATCATGATACCACGGAGGAGAATCTGAGAGCATTGAAGGAGGAATGCACCAAGGTGCAGTCATTCATTACAGGTGAGAGGCTAAGGGAATTGGTGGATCAGAGGTCGTTCTCATCCCCCGTCAACGTCACCATACTGAGATTGTTCGACGACGAGGGTTTCGTCTATCAGGAGGAGGAGTGTTCAACCGTGGGTTGCAGATTCTCATGCAATTCCGTTCAAGCGCTCAGAAGGCCGGATGTGCTCAGGTACAGGAGGATGATTATGGAGAGGTACAGGAAGCCGGAGCATAAGCGTATTCTTCTGCTCCTTCCTTGCTCGGCAAAGAAGCCCTATCACATCTCCAAGACGCACAAGAGGTTCGCCTCCGCCATCCACACGGCACAGCACGATACATTGGTGCATGAGGTCATAGTGACATCGCCATTGGGCATAGTTCCGAGAGAACTGGATATATTCTATCCCGCCAACTCGTACGACATTCCTGTGACAGGAGAGTGGAAGCCTGAGGAGAAGCAGTTCATAAGGGATATGCTGTCCAACCTGTTGGAGCAGGGCTATGACAAGGTCATTTCACACCTAGGTGAGGATACCGAATTGGTCAGAGGTCTCTGCGATATGGAGGAGACCGTCATCGGTGATAATACGTCGCCGGCATCATTGACCAAGCTTGATGAGACCCTTAGGGCCGCTGCCAAGGGGATGAAGGGTGTGGACTACCCCACCGATAGGACCGAGACCATCCGTTCGGTGCTCACGTTCCAGTTCGGAGAGGAGATTGCCGACGTTCTCATGGATGACAAAACATTCGGAATGGGTAAGTTCCCGTATTGGAAGATTATGAGGGACAAGGTGCAGCTGGGTATGATGACCGCTGAGAGAGGGATGATCTCTCTGACCTTGGAAGGTGCGGAGTTATTGGCACCCACCGGCCACCATGTTGTTGAGATGACCGATTTCGAGCTCAAGGGCAATCTTTTTGCTGTGGGCGTTGTCAAAGCCGATCCTGATATCCGTATAGGCGATGAGGCCATCGTGACCCTCAACGGAAAGGTAAAAGCAGTCGGAGTAGCCATGATGTCCGGCCGCGAGATGACGGAACTCAAGCGCGGCATAGCCGTCAGAATCAGGCACAAAACGAAATGACCTTTCGGTTGTTTTTCAAATGAGCCAGATGTCATTATTAATGTCGATCGTTCGGTGACCTCCCCCCTCCCCCATTTAAATACTCAATGATGGGTGTATTATCTGAGGACAACAAGAATGTCTTCCACCCTTAGGCAGGGAAGACACAGCATCTATCCCACAATTATTCTTCCCTTCCCTGCCCAACATCCCACCTTTTTGATACCAAGTTTCAAATAACACACCGAATTGGGAATCAATATGGACAAGGAGCACGTTGCAGCCATCGGAGCCGCGATCTGTATCACGATCTGGGGTCTGACGTTCATATTCTCGAAGGAGCTGATGGTGTACTTCACACCGATCCAACTCATGAGTATGAGGTTCCTTATCGCATTCCTTGTGCTTCTGGTCATCTGCCCCAAGATGGAATTCGATATCAAGAAGGAGTGGGTGTATGTCCTGATAGCACTATTTGGTAACCTGATCTACTACCTTGCAGAGAATGTTGCCTTGACCTACACTTACGCCTCCGAGGTATCCATCCTGACATCCACCACATCGATGATGTCCTTGGTGCTGATGTTCGTCCTTTTCAAGGACAGGATCATGAAACTGCAGGTCATCGGTTTCGTGGTATCCTTCATCGGTGTGGTATTAGTGACGTTCAACGGTACCGTCATCCTGAATCTGGACCCGATAGGCGATATACTTTCATTGGCGGCCGCGCTCTCATGGGCGATTTACTGCGTGTTGCTGAGACTCTTCAGCAAGGATATCGATGGAAGGATACTCACCCGTAAGATGATGTTCTACGGTTTCCTCATGACCATCCCACTGATGATAATAGACGGTCACGGATTCGATACAACACACCTGTTCGATGCCGATACCCTGGTTGGACTGTTCTTCCTTGGAGTATTGGGCAGCGGTCTGTGCTTCATCCTTTGGAATCACAGCGTGAAGGTTTTGGGTGTCGTGAAGTCAAACATCTTCATTTACGCTATGCCGGCGGTCACGTTGATAGCCGGACGTGTAGTGTTCGATGAGACCATCACAATAATGGCCGTCATTGGTGTGGCCCTGATCATAATGGGTATGTTGATGGCCAACAGGGATCCGGAGTAGTCTTATTCCTTCTTTTCCTCGTTGGCGTGGTTCTGCTTGACCTTGATATACAATCCGATGTAGATCATCACGATAGCGATAATTGCTAATGCCGATGCTATTCCTCCGCCGACGAACCTGTCGATGAAATCGGTGAAAAGTGACAGCATGAAGATCGCCATGCTGACGGCGAATATGACGATAGCCGTGATGAATATGGTCTTTGGCTTATCCATACTACCGAATCGTCGATGTCATAGAAAAACCCCATAGTGGGGGACATATCACAGTTGGAAGGCGAGGCCCAAGATATGGCTGGGGACAGGGTTATTCAGGTACACATCTGAGTTCGGCTATCCTTAGTTATATTAGTCAGTTGAACCATGTCTGTCCCGAATGACACCAGGTAATCCACGCCCTATCGTACCTTTGGATTCTTCCGATTTGGACATTTCTCTTGTCGGGGGCAAAGGTGTCAACATTGCCAAGATGATCTCAAGCGGATTCAGCGTCCCTCCGGCCTACTGCGTGACCGTTGATGCCTACGATATGTTCCTGGACGTCACAGGACTGAGGAAGAGGATCTCCGATATCCTTGATTCCATCGATTTCGATGATGATGCATCGTTGGAGAACGGATCCGAGGAGATCAAGGGTCTGATACTCAACGCGGACCTGCCTGAGGACGAGATCGAATTGCTGAAGAAGGAACTCGTCGGCATGGAGGGAAGATACTTCGCCGTGCGTTCCTCAGCAGTGGCGGAGGATCTTGCGGATGCGAGTTTCGCGGGACAGCAGGATACCTATCTGAACGTCAGGAAGCATGACATCATCAAGATGGTCCTCACGTGTTGGTCCTCGTATTGGAACAGCAGGGCCATGAAATACAGGCATGATGCCTCCAAGGACCATCTGTCCCAGGGTATGGCCGTGGTCATACAGAAGATGGTGTCCTCCGATATCAGCGGTGTCATGTTCACATCGGACCCTATCACAGGTGCGGAGAACACTGTGATAGAGGCATCGTGGGGACTCGGTGAGTCGATAGTCTCGGGCATAGTGTCCCCTGACAGGTATGTCGTCTCCAGGGAGGGTAAGGTCACCGATGTCGAGGTGCGCAGCAAGGAGTACGGGTTCTTCCTTATCGATGGTGAGAACAAGCAGGTCGAGATACCTGCCGATAAGGTCTCCGTGAGATGTGCCGATGACAAGATACTCAAGGCGATAGCCGCCCAGGGGGACAAACTGAGGGAGCACTTTGGCTGTCCGCAGGATATAGAGTGGGCCGTAGAGGACGGAAAGGTGTACATACTCCAGTCTAGGGCGATCACCACATTGCCGGATTCGGAGGAGAAGGATGACATCCTCTGGTCCAGGGGCTACGGCGATGAGTACTGGGCCGATGCCACCACCCCCATGTACTTCACCGTTATGGGGAAGATGCTGACGGATTACGTCAATCACGAAGGCGCCCACATGATGGGTTACAAGGACCTTGAATCAGGTCCGTTGATCAAATTACACAAATCGAGGGTATACTTCTCCGCCGTGGTGCTGGAGAGGATTTTCGCCCATTATCCGAAGTTCATACGTTCGAGGGAACTATTGGAATACTTCCCCAGGTCGGAGCAGGAGAGGATCTCGAAATATCCGAACGACTACTCCGGTACGATCAAGTCGCAGATCTTCCTGTTCTTCCGTGACAGGGACGGGATGATGTGGAAGACCGATAAGGTCTACAGGAAATGGGCGGAGGGATTCCTGAAACTCTGTGCCGAGTTCGATTCCATCGACCTTACCAAACTGAGTGATAAGGAGTTGTCGGATTGGTACTTCAGGATACGCGAGGGCAGCACCAAGCATTATCAGCTCATACGTTACGGGATGGTGTCCCATTCCATCATGACCAATCTTCTGGTCAAGAATTGGTCATACAAATGGCTGAACGATGATGGGAACATCTATGCCGGACTGATGTCCGGTCTGGAGGACAACAAGACCATCGAGACCAACAAGGGATTCTCGGATCTCGGCAAGGCACTGAGGGACGAACCAGAGGTCAGGGCGAAAGCCGAGAGCATGACAGGGACGGAGTTCGTGGAGTGGCTCAGCACCTCCGACTGCAAATTCAAAGAAGTCTATGATTCATTCATCAAGGAGTTCGGTCACAGGTCCGGAACAAGGGAACTCAACGCCCTCAGATGGGCCGAGGATCCCGATTACGTCATGACCATGGCACTGCAGATGTGCGCATCGGGAGTGGACCTCAGGGAGGAGTTCCAGAACGGTGTCAGACGCAGGGAGGAGACCGAGGCCATGGTAAGGTCCAGGTTAGGATTCTTCAAGAGGACGTTGATGACCAAGGTCCTCAAGCTTGCACGTACATATCTCGTGTTCAGGGAGAACCAGAGGTTCTACCTCGATCACATGATGTACAGGAACAGGCTCATATTCCTGGAACAGGGGAGGAGGCTTTGCGAACGCGGTCTGTTGGACGATAGGGAGGACATATTCTTCCTGGAGGATACGGAGGCCATCGACATCCTTGCGGGCAAGGACATCGGCGACATCAGGTCACTGGTGGCACCGAGGAAGGCGGAGTTCATGAAATACCGCGACAGACTGCCTCCAAAGTTCCTGTTGAACGGTGTGGACTTCGATGACGAGCCGATATCCCACGGGGACACCCTTGTAGGCGCGGCCTCCAGTCCCGGAACGTATACAGGGAAGGTCAGGGTCGTCATGGACATCAAGGACCTCGGACAGGTCGAGAAGGGGGAGATCCTCGTCACCAGCAACACCGATCCGGGGTGGACGGTGGTGTTCTCCAAACTGGGAGGGTTGATCACCGAGACCGGTGGCATCCTCTGTCACGGTGCGGTGATATCACGTGAGTACAGGATCCCGGCGGTCACAGCGGTGAAATCCGCCACATCGATCCTCAAGACCGGCGATACGGTCATAGTGGACGGAAGCAAAGGAGAGGTCACGATATTGGAGGGAACGGAATGAGTACGGAATTGGATTGGAACGAGAGTTATTACTTCAACCTTTACGACAGCGTCAACGATGTGACGGTCTTCATGCGCATAGGGAACAAGCCCAACAGGAACGAAAAGTCGATGTTCCTCTACACGATGGAGAAGGGCCGTATCTGCGGTATGAGGAATGCCGTACCCTGTGATGACGACAAGAGGTCCTGCTCCGGACTCACATTCACCGAGGATGGTGATCATTGGAACATATCCTACAACGGACCGATGATGGACGTAGGTAAGAACGCCCCATTGGCGGCATCGATACAGGTAGAATGGACTCCGATCAACCCGTTGATGGATTATCATGACTGCGTGGACGAGAAGGGTGCACAGCTGTCATCCAAGACCGCGTCGGAGCATTTCGAGCAGTTCGGATTGGTCAAAGGGAGGATCGTTCTCGGTGATGCCGATTACGCCATCGACGGAACGGGCGAAAGGGACTACAGCGAGGGTGTACGTGACTGGGGTTCGCCCAAGATGTGGCTATGGCTCAACTCCGTCTACGACAACAGTATCGGATTCAACGCCACCAAGCTCTCGACACAGATGGGCGATGTGGATGCCGGATATGTGGGAACGGCGGAGTCGAATGACCCAGTGATCAAGATCGATGTGGAGTTGGGATATGATAAGGATATGCCGTCCTCGTATGACATGACCATGCATTGCAAATCAGGAAAGTCCTATGGTGTAAAGGCCAGGATCCTCAGGTATGCCACGCTCCCTATGCAGGGCAGCAAGGATATGATGCTCATCGAGACGATCTCGGAGACGGTCATGGACGGTCGCACAGGATACGGTATAGCCGAATTATTGGTCCCTGTGAAGAGGAACTGAGGTCCGATGCACCGGATACTGTTCGTGTGTCATGGGAACATCTGCAGAAGTCCCATGGCCGAGTTCATCATGAAGGATATCGTCCGCCGGAACGGTATGTTGGATGTCTTCGAGATAGAATCCTGCGCCACCAGCGACGAGGAGATAGGTCACGACATCTATCCTCCTGCAAAGGATGTCCTGAATAAGCACGGTATCCCTTATGAAAAGAGAAGAGCCAGACGTATGACTTCTGCGGATTACGACAGGTTCGATCGCATAGTTGCGATGGACCGGTGGAACATCAGGAACATGAGAGGTTATGTCGGTGGCGATCCCGACGGGAAAGTGTCATTGATGATGTCCCATGCCGGTAAGGACATGGATGTGGACGACCCGTGGTACTCCGGGGATTTCGAAAGGACATACGAGGAGATAACCGAGGCATGCAGTCATCTGTTCGAATCGATGGTCGGTCGGTCGGATTCCAGTCACTAGGTTTATGAATATAGTTGCCATCTGGTAGACCATTGAATGGGTGTGTCGGATGAACACGCAGGACATCATCGCATTGATCATCGTTTACGGGATCATAGCAGTCTCCCTTGCGCTGTCGCTTATTGCTGAGAAGAGCCAATGGAAGTTCGATACCAGGAAGATAGTGCATATCGGTGTCGGTAACTTCGTGTTCGTCTGGTGGGCATTCTCCGAGAGTTGGATCATGGAGGTCTTCTTCGCGATCCCGTTCGCTTTGATACTCTTCCTTGCGATGTTCAAGAACAATCCGATCGGAAGGTCGAAGCTGGGGGAACTCACACAGGCCCAGGGTAACAGGACGGGCCTGTTCTTTTACGCTATAAGTATCGGTATCCTCGCGTACTTCTGTTTCGGGGCGCATTGGCTCGCAGCATCCATAGCCGTGGTGGCGATGACATATGGTGACGGGTTCGGCAGTATCATCGGTAAGAGATTCGGCAAGCACAAGACCATCCACGGCAAATCCCTCGAGGGATCGTTCGCCGTATTCGCCGCCACTACAATCGTATCTCTGATCGTCTGGGCGTTCTACATCTTCATAACCGATCAGGGATGGTACGCAGGTGCGAACCTTGTGGCGATCGTCCATCCTGTGCTCGCATGTATGTTGGCAGGTGTCGTCACATCGGTGGTGGAGACCGTTGCACCGGGAGATATCGACAATCTGTTGAATCCATTGATAACAGCAGGTGTGATGATCCTCATCGGACTGTGAGATCAATACAGTTCGGGCCTTCTCCTATCGAAGAAGGAGATGTTCTTCATATCGTCAGCGCCATCCCTCGGCAGTTCTCCGCCGATCTCAGCAGTGATGGTCATCTCGTCCTCTCCGTAGTATTCCGCAACGGTCCTTCCCCTGGGGTCGATGATTATCAATCCGCCGCCGAACTTAGCACCTCTGCCATTGTCGCCGACACAGCTGCATGCTGCGACGTACATACCGTTGTCGTATGCCCT
>JAFSYZ010000095.1 GCA_017455785.1 Candidatus Methanomethylophilaceae archaeon | reverse complement strand
TTGGATGAGGTCAACGTTCTTTTGAAAAGAGGTTCGGGCGATCTCATCTATCAGTTATCCAGGATAAGTGAGGATTCACTCAGCACACCATTGTCCGTTTCTATGATATTGATCTCACAGGAATATGTCCTGGACAGATTGGATGATGCCTCGTTATCCACATTCAAGAGGGTAAATACCATAAGGTTCCCGAAGTACGATTATAACAATCTGAGGAAGATCGTCGAATCCCGTGCGGAGATGGCCCTGGTAGATGGTAGTTACGACGGCGATGTCATCTCATTGATAGCCGACAGGGCCACCGGGGACGGTGACGCCAGATTCGCAATAGACCTTCTGGACAAGGCCGCACGTCTGGCCGAGACCAGGAAGGACGGTCTGATCACAGCTGATGATGTCCGTTCTGTGAGCGATATGGTTTTCTCAGTTGTGAACCAACCCAAATTGGAGGAACTCGGTAAGAACGAACTGCTGGTTCTTTTGGCTGTAGCAAGATCCATCAAATCACAGGCATCGGTCCAATTGTCCGTGGCGGAGAAGACCTACGCGGTCGTATGTGAGGAGTATGAGGTTGAGGCGAGAAAACATACCCAGTTCTACGAGTACATCAAGAATCTGATCAAGATGAACCTCCTTGTCGAACCCCCGCAGGATTCGGCCAAGTACAAGACAGTATCCATACCCGATATCCCGTCGAAGGAATTGGCCAAGAGGATAGAGGCGGTCCTGGAGAAGGTCCTATGAAGTGTGACCTGTGCGAGAAGGACGCTGTGACCTGCATAAGGTACAACGGTTCGCATCTGTGTGCACATCATTTCATGAGGTACTTCGAGAAGAGGGTGAAGCGTGAGATAAGGAAACAGATCGATGTCCATTCCGGGGACAAGATAGCCGTCGCCGTATCCGGAGGTAAGGACAGCATGGTCACCCTCAAGATGATCGATGATATCTTCGGAGGAAGGAACGACCTGGAGATCCATTGTATCACCATCGACGAAGGGATCGAGGGATACAGGCCTTCAAGCATAACCATAGTCGAGGATTACTGCAAAGAACATAGGATTAACTATCATCTGATATCATTCAAGGATACTTTCGGACTGACAATGGATGATGTCGCACCGTTGTCAGGTGAGAACAGTCCCTGTACATATTGCGGTGTGTTCAGACGCAAGTGTATGAACACCGTTGCCAAGGAGATAGGTGCTACGTTCCTAGCAACCGGTCACAATCTCGATGATATGTCGCAGTCGATAATGATGAACTTCGCAAGAGGTGACATAGAGAGATTGGCAAGGTTGGGCCCCCATAAGAGGGTTCAGCCCGGACTCATACCCAGATTCATGCCATTGAGGATGATCCCGGAGAAGGAATCGCTGTTGTACGCCATAGTCTCAGGGCTGAGGTTCCATGATATGACCTGTCCTTATTGGAAGGAGGCACTGAGGAACCAGTACCGTGATGTCGTCGATAATTTGGAGGACAGATCCCCTGGTTCTAAGTTCAGTATACTGTCCTCATACGATCAGCTCTATCCGATCCTGGTGGACCATTACAAATCGGCGGAACTGCATGAATGCGAGTGCGGCGAGCCCACTCTCGGCAAAGTATGCAAGGCATGTCAGCTCTCACAGGAGATGAGAGCGAAGCTGACCAAGTGATCAGATCTTCTTCCACTTCATACCGTCGGAGGAGTCCTCTAGCTGTATTCCCGCTTCAGTGAGTCTGTCCCTTATCATATCGGCCAGGTCGTACGCCTTACGCTTCCTGAGCTCAGAACGTACATCCATCAGGATGGCCATGACGGCTTCCATGGAATCATCCGATTTCTCATCATCAGGCAGTATGCCGAAGATGGAATCGAATCCCTTGAGCATGGCGATGATATCCTCCGCTCCCTTCTTCGAAAGTGTCTTGTCGGCGATCATCTTGTTCGATGCAGTTGCCACATTGAAGAAGACCTTGATCGCTTCCGGTGTATTGAAGTCGTCATCCATCGCCTTGATGAAGTCTTCCTTCGTTGCCTTGATGAGATCGACCGCATCGTCGTTACCCTTGGCGTCCCTGATGTAGGCCTGCAGTTCACGGTAATTGTTCCAGATCCTCTTCAGTGAGGCTGAGGCAAGCTCGAATCCCTCCTCTCCGTAGATGAGCGGACTCATGTAGTGTGTGTTGAGGAAGAGGAATCTGATGATATGACTGTCATATTTCTGGGCGACATCCCTGACTGTGAAGAAGTTACCGAGGGATTTCGACATCTTCTCCTCTTTGGTCATACCATGTCCCTTGACGACAAGCATTCCGTTGTGCATCCAATAGTTGGCGAGCTGTCCGCCTGTGACCGCCTCGGTCTGCAGGATCTCGTTCTCATGGTGGGGGAATATGAGGTCGTTACCGCCTCCGTGGATATCGATCTTCTCACCGAGGTGGTGAGCGATCATCGCGGAACATTCGATATGCCATCCCGGCCTTCCCTTTCCCCATGGGGAGTCCCATGCGATCTCCCCGGGTTTCGCTGCTTTCCATACGGCGAAGTCCAACGGGTTCCTCTTCTGCTCGTCCTGAGCGATACGGCCCGTGGATTCCATGTCCTCAAGTTTCTTGTTGGTGAGGCATCCGAAGCTCTTCGCCTTCTCCACGGAGAAGTATACACTGCCGTCGGGTGTGACGTATCCGTAGCCGTTGTCGATGATCTTCTGGCACATGGAGATGATATCGTCCATGCTCTCGCTCGCCTTGGGATAGATGTCAGCTTTCCCGATGCCGAGCATCTTGATGTCCTCGAAGTACTTGTCGATGTATCTCCTCGACAGTTCGAGGGCATCGATACCTTCCTTGTTAGCCTTGATGATGATCTTGTCATCCACATCGGTGAAGTTTGTGACGTGGGTGACCTCGTAGCCGCTGTATCTCAGGTATTTCGCGACCATGTCGAAGACGATCATGCTTCTGGCATGGCCCATGTGGATGTCATCGTAGACCGTGACACCACAGACATACATCTTCACCTTGCCCTTCTCGATAGGGACGAATTCCTCTTTCTTGTTCGTGAGGGTGTTGTGGATGAACAGCGACATAGCTGCGGCTATTCCATCAAGACTTATAAACTGTATTGCGAGAAAAATGATGGGGGCGGATATCCGCCCCCTATCGGTTTCATTCCTTGGTCCTTGCTTTCATCTCATTGTTGAGGTTGTAAAGGCCCTTAGCATCGCCGCCGAAGATCTTCATCTTCTCGATCATGTCCTTGGCGTTCTTCTCCTCTTCTACCTGTTCTTTCACGAACCAATCGAGGAACTGCATGGTCTTGTACTCCCTCGCATCGAACGCGGCATCATAGATGGTGTTGATCAGTGATGTGACATACTGCTCATGCTCGTATCCGGCCTTGAGGACATCCATGTAGGTCTTGAACTTCTTGTTAGGCTTGGCGATGGCGTCCAGTTTTACGGGTACTTCATTGTCTATGAGGTACTGGCGCATCTTCATCGCATGGTCCATCTCTTCCTCTGCCTGAATGATGTACCAGTTCGCGAATCCATCCAGATTCTGCTCTTCGAAGTAGTTGGCGAAGTCGAGGTACAGATATGCTGAATAGAGTTCCTTGTTCACCTGTTCGTTAATGAGTTCGGCTATCTTCTTGTCTATCATAATCATCCTCTTTTCGATCGATGGTTAACGATTGATGCTGTTCGTAGTTTATATTATCTTTTGTCATGCCTAAATAAACGGTGAAATATCTAATGAACGGATAGAAGAAGGAGCTGATGATGCCCCTATGGTGTTCCTCAAAGGATCGGGATCATCTCTTGAGTGCTTCCAGTTCCTTCTTGAGTGAAGAGATCTCTTTCTTCAGGGATCTTATCTCATCCATCATCGGATCTGGAAGATCGGAGTGGTCCAACTCGTTCTTTATGGAGACGCCTTTGTGCTTCACCACTTCACCAGGAATACCTACGACAGTGGAATCATCAGGGATGTCCTTCAGTACTACGGAACCCGCACCTACACGTACGTTGTTACCGATGTTGATGTTACCGAGTATGATCGCTCCGGTTCCCACTACAACGTTGTTGCCCAATGTTGGGTGTCTCTTACCTTTGCTGGTAGATACGCCGCCTAATGTGACCCCCTGATAGATCATCACATGGTCGCCTATGATGGTGGTCTCACCGATGACGATGCCGGTGGCATGGTCGATGAAGAAGCTCTTGCCTATCTCTGCACCGGGATGTATGTCCGCACCGGTCTTGGAGTGGCATTCATAATTGATTTTCAGTGCTTCCTTCTTCTTTCCCGCCAGCCACAGCTCATGTGCCTCTCTGTACATGGCGACAACATGCAGTCCCATGTGGAACTCCTTGGCCTCCTCCTCGTCTGCGACGGAAGGGTCGCACTCCAGAACTGCTGCAACATCATCGGGACGGAAGATCATTGGAATCAACTCAGTCAAATATGCCCGTACTTAAATACCTGTCCCCTACGTCAGGCAGGATGGCGACGATCTTCTTTCCCTTCTCTTTGGAAGCGAGGTCCAACGCCGCTTTCACCGCAGCACCGGAGGATATGCCTGCGAATATGCCCTCCTCCCTTGCCAGTTTGCGTGCGGTATCGATGGCATCATCGCCTTTGATCGTCACGACGGAATCCAGGTATTCACTGTGGTAGTTGCACGGTATGAAATTGGCCCCTATACCTTGGATCTTGTGGGGTCCAGCGTTCCCTTCGGTGATGAGGGGGCTTTCGGCAGGCTCCACACCGATGACCTTGGCCTTCGATGCGTATTTGGCCAATCCTTTGCCGATACCAGATGCTGTACCTCCGGTCCCTATGCCAGCTACAACGAAATCAACATCGGGAAGGTCCTCGAGGATCTCCCTTGCGGTACCGACCACATGGGCCTCCATGTTGGCAGGGTTGTCGAACTGTCCTGTGATGAATCCCCCTGTCTCCTTGGAGATCTCCTCGGCCTTCTTCACCGCTCCTGCCATGCCTTCCTTTCCTGGTGTAAGGACAACATCCGCACCGTATGCCTTCATGAGACTGATGCGTTCCTTGCTCATGGTGTCCGGCATCACGATGACCGCCTTGTATCCGCGTACCGCGGCTACCATCGACAATCCGATACCGGTGTTGCCCGAGGTCGGTTCGATGATCGTCCCCCCTTCCTTCAGGAGTCCTTTGGCCACGGCATCCTCGATCATGGAAAGTGCCGCCCTGTCCTTGATGGAACCTCCGGGGTTCTTCCCTTCGGTCTTGACGTAGATGACGGAATCAAGGCCCTTCGTCATCCTGTTGAGTCTAATCATAGGGGTGTTGCCGATGGATTGTAGGACATCATCGAATCTCATGCCTGATGAATCCTTAAGCCGATATAAGTAGAAATTGATGGAGTGGGAGGAGGGAGTTGAACCCCCATCTGAGGATCTGCAGTCCCCTGCATGGCCGCTGTGCTACTCCCACAGTGCGGCATTCCCATTATCTGGTATTCATATTAAAAGGTATGTGGTTGGTGACTGTTCTATCCCAATTCCCTGGTCCTAATGAAGATTGGTCAAAAGCTAGAGTACCATCCCGACAATATGAATGGGCGGTTCATAGTCGTAAGCTCTTTTCAAGAGTTATCGGGCAGATGGTCATGAATAAGGAAACTAGTGGATTAAACATCTAGATTCTTAGAAAAAACCGGAATTCCCGAACACAGTCAAATGTCTTGTATCATTATAAATCGGGATTCATATCTAGTATCATGGACGTCCGGAGTCAGAGGGAAGCTCAAC
>JAFSYZ010000094.1 GCA_017455785.1 Candidatus Methanomethylophilaceae archaeon | reverse complement strand
GATCCGGCATATGCCCCGGGTACCGGTACTCAGGAGCCTTTCGGACTGCATCCGTTGGATGTCAAGAAGGCTCTGAATATGATAGGCGACCGTCTGATAGGATTCGATGTCATGGAAGTATGTCCGCCTGCGGACCATGACGGTATAACCGCCAACCTGGCGGCGAGATATATCAAAGAAGCTATGAACGTCTACGCTGACAACCGTCAGTAATCGACGAACTTTCTGAGCTCGTTCTCCACCGAGTCCATCCTGCTTTTCCATTTCTTGTTCTTTCCAGGCTCACAGATCAACGATATAATGTTCTCCTGACCTTTGTAGATCACACGTATCGTGCACTCGGGGAACTCGATGTAGAGGTTGTTATCGACATCTTTCGCTGTGATGGCATGGATCTCATGAAGCATCTCCATCGCGGATGCCTTGATGTTCTCGGGGCACCTGATGTCCACCCTCTCCTTCCTGTGATCGGGCAGCATACTGTACTGATTGTGCAACGGGCCGAACTTGATGATACAATCCAGGACCATCGCCAATGCCATGCCCATGTCGTAACAGTACTGATGATTGGCGAAAATGAATCCGTTTATGTCACCACCTAGCATTGACTTAGTGTCCTTCATCCTATCTATCACCGATATGGGACCGATCTTCGAACGAGCGATCCTCCCGCCGTAGTTGTCTACCACATCGTCCACCATGGATGAAGAATATGCAGTTGCAACGATAGCACCCTGTGATTTGGAAAGTGTACCTTTGGCCAATATGGCGAACAATATGTCATCGCTGATAACTTCACCCTCATCAGTGATTATGAACAGTCTCTTGTCATCGGCAACCACACCCATGCTGTATCTATGTGCCAGAACAAGGCTCTTTACATCCTCGAGCCTATCTTCGCAAGCCAACGGTTTCGGGGACTGGACCATGTTGAGCGTTATCATCTCCGATACCACCTCATCGAGTATGGGTGGGAGCATCAGGGCCGAGACGCTCTTACAACAGTCGACAACAGCACTGATGTTCGCCTCCTTTATCGCCCTCACATCCACCTTGGAAAGTACGGATGAGATGTAATGAGGCAACGGGTCGGCACCCTTCCTCAGTATACCCTGTTCATTCATAGGTCTGATCTTGACATCCTCATCGAAATACGACTGGATCTTATCCATGGCACCTTCGACCATCTCCTGACCGTTACTGAAGATACATGTGAACTCCACACGACCGTCGTAGTCCTTGTCGGTGATGATGATGCCTCCGGAGAAATCCTCCTTATCCCTTATGTACAGATGGAACGCCTCCGACGGCATAGGTTCCATCTCATGCACTGTGCAACCGGTACCTAGTAATCCTGAAATGATCGGATACTTCACGACCTTAGATGTATGACAGCCATCGGTCATCAATGCCACGTTACCGTCGAGATAGTGACCCAATGCCTTTCCGATCCTGTAGGATGTCTTGGCATCGAAGTTACCATCGATATCGCCGCGAATGCCGTAATCAGTGAAGAGCTCGTTCAAATCGATACCTCTTGATCGAATACACGCCGATGGCGTTTATAGGGAACGTTCAGACGAGCGAGATGCTGACTACGTTGTTCCCGCGGAGGACGACGGTTCCAAGACGCCTCTCCTCATCGTTGACAGTGCGCTCGGAGGTCTCTTCCAGGACCATGTTCATGTACTCGTCGTATCCTGTGAGTTTTCCTTCGAGGATCCTTCCGTCCTTCAGGAGCAGTGATACGCGCTTGTCGATAGTCTTTTCCAATAAAGCGAGGGGCATGACCATGTTAATCAGCAATTGAATTGGTATTGCACATTTAAAGGTATGCGAAGTCCCTGACCGCCTTTCCGAGGTTGATGAGGTGATCCGCGACCCTCTCCGCATCAGAGGTCATGGATAGGTATTCCGCACCGACCTCCAGTGTGCATGTACCGTCATTGAGTCTGTTGACATGGTTCTCCGCCATCTGTGCCGTGAGATCGTCCACCCTCTGTTCGATATCGAAGGCCTCATCCACCATCTTCAGGTCGACCAATCTGTAAGCCTCCTTTATCTTCTCATACAGTTCGTTGATGAGTTCCTCCAACTGTCCAATCTCATTCTTGGCGATTTCCGAGAAGTTACCGTTGTTATCCTTCATCTTCTCGGCATATTCCAAGATGTTCTGGGCATGATCCCCGATACGCTCCAGGTCGGTAACGGATTTGTAGACCGATGACACATAGTAACGGTCCTTCCTATCCAATTTCAGTTTGTTCAGTTTGATGAGATAACGAGCTATCTCCTTGTTGAGATAGTCCAACTCCCTCTCGTTCCTGTCGAACTCCTCCTTGCCGGAGAAGTCCATGGTCTTAATCATACGCATGGAGGTGCGGAAGTTGGCCATGGCGATGTCCGCCATGTTCATGACCTCGAGTTTGAGCTGCTGTACAGCGATCGGAGGATTCCTCAGCATGTAATTGTCGATGTAGAACAGATGCGGGG
>JAFSYZ010000093.1 GCA_017455785.1 Candidatus Methanomethylophilaceae archaeon | reverse complement strand
TATATTGTTTGCAAAATGTACACCAAATTTTGTCACAAATATCGCATTTTTGGCACCAATTACTGATGTGCCCAAGGTCCTGATGATATGAAAGGAAGAAGGATGCGATCAAAGAACATCTTCATTGTACGATCGATTCGCTACACTGTTTTCGATTCGGAGACGATGGTATCCTCTTATTCTTAATATAATATGTAATATGATTAATCCCTGAGGTGTTCACATGGCCTTCTGTAAGAATTGTGGAATGGAAATTCCCGATAACTCATCATTTTGTCCTGGTTGCGGCTTCAAGCTGAAAGAACTGAGGGTTACTCCCATAGAGGAGGACTATGTCGCCCTTTGGGGAGTGCTGGGATTCCTGATACCGATAGTCGGGATCATATTGTGGGCGGTATGGATGAACGACAAGCCGAAGAGTTCCAAGGCCGCCGGAATAGGTGCGCTGATCGGCATCGTGCTGTCGATATTGATCACGGTGATCATATTCGTCGTCGCGATCAATGCAGGGGTCAATTTCAACTGATCCCGGTATACGAATAATCAAAAACCCCCGTATCATACCGTACGGTATGAGGAAGGATCTAGGGGTCAAACCGAGTATGTATCCCGAGCCGGTGCTGATCATCGGCACTTATAATAAGGACGGGACGCCCAACGCCATGAACGCCGCCTGGGGAGGTATCCACCAGGAGGATGAGGTGTACGTATGTGTAGACAAGGGACACAGAACGGCCGAGAATCTGAAGGAGAGGAAGGCCTTCACATTGAGTATGGGCACATATGCCATGATGAAGGCGTGCGATTATGTGGGTATCGTATCAGGAAACGATGTACCTGACAAATTCAAGAGGTCGGGATTCACCGCCACGAAGAGTGAGAAAGTGGATGCGCCGATCATTAATGAATTGCCTCTGACCATAGAGTGTAAGGTGAAGAGTTACGAGAATGAGGAACTGATCGGCGAGATAGTCAACATCTCCGTGGATGATTCCATACTCACGGACGGGAAGATAGACGTCAGGAAACTGGACCCGTGGGTATACGATGGTTTCAACCACAGGTACCTCAGATTCGGCGAGTGTGCTGGAAGGGCGTTCAACGTCGGGAAGGAGTTGAAATAGGACTGATATGCGGACATCCTGTGGAAAAGATACAATCACTGTATACATTTACGACAGAATTCACAGGATGTCCGTATCAAATTATTTCAAAAAACAATGAATTCTTTCAATTTATTGATAATATGAATACGTTGATATGATTTATATGCGTATCAGATGTCTAAAATAAGACACATGGTTTGTATGGCAACAGACATGTTGCGATTACTTTAAGTCTAGTTAGTGCTAACCCCAATCCAGCAGGGCAGCAGGGGCTGTCCTGGGAGGAATGGCATGGTCAAGGTCTTCATCGATGGAAGTTCCGGAACGACGGGTCTCAGGATACATGAGAGACTCCAGAAACGGGACGACATAGAGCTGATACGTCTGGAGGAATCGTTACGCAAGGATCCCACCAGCCGCAGGCAGGCCCTTAACCAGGCGGACATAGCGTTCCTCTGTCTTCCCGATGCGGCTTCCGTCGAAGCGGTATTCATGGTCGATACCGACACGGTGATCATAGACACGTCCACTGCCCACAGAACCAATGATGCATGGGCATACGGGTTCCCCGAGATCAAGGGATTCCGTGAGAAGATCGCATCATCCAAGCGCATCGCCAATCCCGGTTGCCATGCAAGCGGATTCATAGCGCTTGTGGCACCGCTGGTGGAGAACGGCATACTGAAGAAGGATTCCGTGCTTTCATGCACATCGCTTACCGGATACTCCGGAGGCGGCAAGAAGATGATCGAGCAGTACGAGATGTCCAACGATGCCAACCTGAGAGCTCCCCGCGCGTACGGTCTGACACAGAAGCATAAGCACATCCCCGAGATGATGAAAGTATGTGATCTAACACAGCAGCCCACCTTCTGTCCTGTGGTGGCACCGTACTACTCCGGGATGGAAGTGATCGTATCCGTCATCACTGACAGAATGGACGAGATGAAGGACACATACAGATCATATTATTATAACGGATTGGTCAGATTCAAGGAGACGGCCGACGAGGAGGGATTCATGTCGGCATGGGCGAAGACCGGACGGGATGACATGGAGATCACCGTCCACGGCAACGGCAGCAACGTGCTGCTGATATCACGTTTCGACAATCTGGGTAAGGGCGCATCCGGTGCGGCCATACAGAACATGAACATATCGATGGGGGTCGAGGAGACCCGCGGACTCATCACAGAGTGATTCAAATGAAGGTAATAGAAGGCGACATCTGCACAGCGAAAGGATTCACGGCATCAGGGGTACACTGCGGTATACGCAAGAGCCGTACCAAGAGGGATCTCGCATTGATCTACAGCGAGGTTCCAGCTACCACTGCGGCTGTATACACAACTAACCTGGTGAAAGGTGCACCTTTGGCGGTGACCAAGGAAAATATCTCCGATGGTATCGCACAGGCGATGATCTGCAACAGCGGCAACGCCAACACATGCAACGCCGACGGAGTGGAAGTGGCCGAGGCCATGTGCAAGCTGATCGCAGATGAACTGAAGATATCCCCGAAGGATGTCGTAGTGGCATCCACAGGTGTCATCGGACAGCCCCTGGATATCACTCCGATAAAGAACGGCATCCCTCAGCTGGTCAAGGAACTGTCAAAGGACGGCGGTAACAACGCTGCGGAAGGTATCATGACCACCGATACCGTGAAGAAGCAGGTCGCGGTGCAGTTCGAGATCGGCGGGAAGACATGCACAATCGGTGCGATGGCCAAGGGAAGCGGTATGATCCATCCGAACATGGCAACGATGCTGGTGTTCATCACATCGGATGTTGCGATCTCCAAGGATATGCTGAAGAAGGCACTCTCAACAGACATCACCAACACGTTCAACATGCTCAGCATCGACGGTGACACATCCACGAACGATATGGTCACCGTGATGGCCAACGGTATGGCCGGAAATCCCGTGATAGACAAGGACGGTAAGGATTTCGATATCTTCATGGAGGCACTCAATACAGTCAATGTGCACATGTGCCGTATGATCGCAGGCGACGGGGAGGGGGCGACAAGACTCCTGGAGTGTGTCGTCACAGGCGCCAAGACCGAACAGGATGCGAAGAAGGTCGCAAAGAGCGTCGTGTGCTCCAGTCTGTTGAAGGCTGCACTCTTCGCCGCAGATGCCAATTGGGGACGTGTACTCTGTGCAATAGGATACAGCGGTGCGGATGTCGATGTCGACAAGATAGACCTATCATTCGAGAGCAAGTACGGTAAGCTGGAAGTTTGCAAGAACGGTGCCGGTATCCCGTTCTCCGAGGAGGAGGCGAAGAAGGTCCTGTCCGAGGACCAGGTGGACATACTGGTCACACTGAACAGCGGTAACGGTAAAGCGACGGCATGGGGCTGCGACCTCACATATGATTATGTGAAGATCAACGCCGACTACCGTACGTGAGGTATAACATGTCAGATTTCACCAATTCAGAGAGAGCTGAAGTACTTTCAGAAGCGCTTCCGCACATCAAACGCTACAACGGAAAGATCGTCGTCATAAAGTACGGCGGCAACGCCATGATCAACGAGGACCTGAAGAACAAGGTCATGCGCGATATTGTACTTCTGTGGCTTGTAGGAGTAAAAGTGGTATTGGTCCATGGAGGCGGTCCGGAGATCACGGAACTCATGGACAAGATGGGAAAGAAGGCCGAGTTCGTCGGTGGTCTGCGTGTCACGGATAAAGAGACTGTCGATATAGTGCAGATGGTACTTGCAGGAAAGATCAACAAGTCACTGGTCAACCTGCTGGAGAAGTACGGCGGCAAGGCCATGGGTATCTCCGGTATAGATGCCGATCTCATCAAGGCGAAGCCGAAGAGCGAAGCACTCGGTTACGTAGGTGACATCACGGAAGTCAACCCGGAAGTTATCAGCGATATGCTCGACAAGGGGTACATCCCTGTTGTTTCAACGATAGCACGCGACGAGGAAGGCAACACGTACAACATCAACGGTGACACCGCTGCCGCCGCTATTGCGGGAGCGTTGAAGGCGGAGAGGATGATCATGATGACCAACATCCGCGGTGTGCTCATGGACAAGAATGATCCGAACTCACTCGTCGCAGAACTGAAGATCTCCGAAGCCGTATCACTGATGAACAGCGGCATCATCGACGGCGGAATGATCCCCAAGATCGACTGCTGTATAGAGGCGATACACCGCGGTGTGAAGCATGCTGTGATAATAGACGGATGCAAACCCGATTCCATAATATTGGAACTGTTGACCAACGAGGGAGACGGTACTATGATCACGGAGGGATGAACATGATTATGGACATAGACAAAGAATACGTCGCAGGGACCTACAACCGCTTCCCCATAGAGATAGTCTCGGGGAAGGGTTCGATAGTGAAGGATGTCAACGGTAAGGAGTACATCGACATGGGCTCCGGTATCGGAGTGACCGCATTCGGTATCGCCGATGACGAATGGCAGAAGGCCGTCATCGACCAGATCGGCAAGGTGCAGCACATGTCCAACCTGTACTACACCGGACCGTGCGCGGAACTCGCCAAGGAACTATGTACCCGCACAGGGATGAAGAAGGTCTTCTTCGGCAACTCCGGTGCAGAGGCAAACGAATGTGCCGTGAAAGTGGCGAGGAAGTATGCCGCAGAGAAGAAGGGACCTGAGTACTCCACGATAATCACATTGAGGAACAGTTTCCACGGAAGGACGCTGACCACTCTGTCAGCAACAGGTCAGGACCACTATCATGAGCTGTATCAGCCATTGACGCCGGGATTCGTTCACATCGGTATGGACATCAACGAGCTGAAGGATGCCGTTGCAAAGAACAAGGTCGCAGGTATACTGATAGAATGCATACAGGGAGAGGGCGGTGTCATACCATTGGATGAGAAATTCGCCAAGGAACTGAACGCGTTCACCAAGGAGAACGACATATTGCTGATGATAGACGAGGTGCAGACGGGTAACGGACGTACAGGTAAGCTGTACGCGTACATGAACTATGGTCTGGAACCAGATGTGGTCACTACGGCAAAGGGATTGGCCGGAGGTCTCCCAATAGGTGCGGCGCTGCTCGGTGATAAAGTCAAGGATGTTCTGGGATTCGGTGACCACGGATCCACATTCGGTGGTAACCCAGTTTCATGTGCGGCGGCACTCAGTGTGATCGGCCGCATAGACGATGCACTGCTGGAAGAAGTGGTGAAGAAAGGCGATTACGTCAAGGACCAGTTCAAGGGTGTCGAGGGTGTGGAGTCCGTCACGGGAATGGGTCTGATGATCGGTATCAAACCCAAGAAACCTGTTGCAGAGGTGCTCAAATACTGTATGGACCATGGCGTGTTGTGCCTCACAGCCAAGGATAAGCTGCGTCTGCTTCCGGCGTTGAACATCCCTATGGATGTACTGTCTAAAGCGGTGGCGGTCATCAAGGATGCCTGTGCTCAGTGACCGGTATCCGAGAAACCCCTTAACATTTTTCGAACCGTTTATGATGGCCAATCATGGATGATCCCGTCCGTCAGGTTCGAACACAACTGTGGGCAGCAGTGGGTGATGTGGACACCACAGCGGGACCATATGTCCCAAAATACGTTAGATATACGATACTGGAATCGGGTAGTTACGATCATCAGGCATTCTCATGTCCGATTGACTCATACTCATTGTCCCCCCCCCCGAGTATTTAATAACAGATTTCGAATGATGGATATATCGAATTCGGAGGATATTTTTCCCTTTGATTAGGTTTAACCGCAGGTGAACATGCTCAGGGATGCGATCGAAGTCTCTTCAGTATGAACACAGGTGCGTTAACCACAGTTATATACTCACTTCGTCGATACTTAGCCCATGTCAGACGTCAGACGTCCAATTCTGATAACACTCCTCGGAGTGTTGTACATCCTCGGCGCTGTGATCCTGGTGCTCGGCGGAGTGGCCATGTTCGTTGCAGGTACATCGAACCCTGCGGACATGTTCTCAGGCGAGACATTGGATAAGATACTACAGTTCCTGGCAGACAACAATCTGTCATGGGGAGATTTCACCAATGCAAGCGGTATCGCCCTGATCGTCATGGGAGTTATCTCATTCATCCTCGGTATAGGATTCCTAAAGGGCTGGGCCATATTCTGGTATCTCGGTGTCATCTTCAACATCCTGTCGATCGTCGCTGTGGTGTGGTCAAGTATCTCCACCGGTGTCATCCAGGGTGTCGCTGGAGCGATCGTCTCATTGATACTGCTCCTGTATCTATTCCTGCCTGGAGTCAAGGCATTCTTCCTATCGGATTGACGGGAATGTAAACGGGGCTTCGGCCCCTTCTTACCTTATTGTCCACTGTTTAGCATGGGTTGAGACATATCCAGTGTATTGTAGCGTAGTTTTCATACCTCTGATCATGTCTGGAACATGTCTGGCTGAACACTGTTAAGTGATGTGTGGCACCTGTTTGACGGAAGGTCCGTGTTCTCCTCTGTTGAAGGGTATGAGACATCATTTTTCGCTGAAAGGACATACTGAAATTGTATCATACATCCATCCAGAGGTTCGATGGATAATATCCAGACATTCAAATTGTTTTTAAATTGCTCGATTTTCGGTCAAAAAACGGTAAAAAATCGTTGAAATTGTCAAAAATCGATGAAAAATGGTCCAAAAATGGCGTCCAGACAAGTAAGAAAGACAAATTCTTCCATGTCTGGATATTCACAGTCCCGGCAAAACATTTATACTGTATTTTTGCGATAACGTTTTTAAGAGTTTGTACTAGAGGGGAGAAAAAATGAGCTCAATGAAGAAAATAGCAATTTCTTTGTTCGTTATCATGTCCTCGCTATGTCTCTTCGCCGTGATCCCCGGAGTGGACGCGGCATCTACGTCATCATCGACGGGAACTTTCCTCGGCGCGATTTTCATGCTGATCGTGGCCATATTCGGATTCTCACTGATCATGACCAAGGCACTCTCCAAGAAGAAGGAGGAGCCCGAGGAGGTCTCTGAGGAGGTAGCGGCAGAAGCACTTGCAGCAGCAGGTGCAGCGGTCGCAGCCGAAGCTATCGTCGAGGAAGCGGCAGCCGAAGGTACTGTGGCAGACGCCGAACCAGGTGAGGCAGCCGCAGGAGCCGAAGCTGCAGGAGATGCAGGTGTTGCGGCCGCAGGCGCTGGAGCAGCCGGTGCCGCAGCAGGAGCCGCGGGAGATGTGGGCGTTGCAGCCGGAGTAGCAGCAGGTGTAGCGGCAGGAGCCGCTGTAGGTGTTGCAGCCGCGGCAGCAGCAGGTGGAGACAATGAGGGAGCCGTTGCAGAAGAAGCAGCACCTGAAGAAGCAACTGAAGAGCCGATCGAGGAAGCCGCAGCAGAAGATGCTGCAGGCGATGTCGCAGCAGACGCTGCGTCGGGAGAGGCCTCTGTGGGAGCGGAAGCAGCCGGTGTAGCCGCCGAGGGCGGTATGGCAAGCGGTGCGGCAGGTGCCGGGGCAGCCGGATCCGCAGGTGTAGGTGCCGCAGGCGCAGCGGCCGGTGTAGCAGCCGGAGTTGCGGCAGCAGCCGCCGTTGGAGTGGCAGCAGCAGCGGCATCGGGCGAGGATGACGAACCTGATGAGGACGACGAGTACTACCTTGCTCCTGAGGACAGGATGGACTTCACGATGACGCCTGAAGAGACCGTCAGAAGGGCCGCTTGGAACAAGAGGCTCAGATGCAGGATCGACTACGGTATCCATAAGGTACCTTACGCATACGTTAACGCGAAGGTCGCGGTGTACGTAGGTAAGAACGTGAGTGCCACGGCCAGGTCCAGTCTCGAGAAGGACGGATGGTTGATCATGGAGTTCGACGAGTCACAGGTCACGGACGGTAAGAAAGAGGCCGACGAGATCTATGCAGCGGTCAAGTCCAGATTGCCCAAGAAGAAGAGAAAGACGAAGAAGAAGTGATCTCACATCACAAACAAATATGAGGAACGCCTGCTGTGATTGATGATCGATACACTCAGAAAAATAGCTGAGAAGGTGCGTGAGGCCGTTGACCTGATGCCCGAACCCGAGAAGGGTGAGGAGATAGGCATAGGCGCCGACGGAACGCCCACCAAACGTATCGATTACGTCGCAGAGAAGGTCGTCCTCGACTTCATCGAGGCCAATGATGTCCCGCTCAGCATCCTCAGCGAGGAGGCAGGGTTCGTGGACAGAGGCTTCGATGACGTCCTTATTTTGGATCCCGTTGACGGCACTACCAATTCCATCAACGGCATCCCCATGTACGCCATATCCATGGCTGTCGGACGCGGTGATCTGTCGGGTGTGCACACAGCCTATGTCATGAATCTCGCCACCTGCGAGGAGTTCACAGCTATCAAAGGGGAGGGTGCATACCATAACGGTATCAGGGTTCACTGCAAGGAGGATTTCAATCCCCGTTCTGCCAAGATGGCCATCTACCTCGGTATAGGTGCCGATCCGAAGTCATTCAAACTGGCGCAGAGGATCAAGTCCACCCGTTCCTTCGGGTGTTCATCGTTGGAGATGGTCATGGTGGCCACAGGTGCCATAGATGGACATCTCCTGAACTCCAACAACTATCGCAGGTCCACACGTATCGTGGATATCGCCGCCAGTGTCCTTATCCTGAGGGAGGCGGGCGGTGAGGTCTACTCATTGGACGGTGCCCCGTTGAACATGCCCTACGACCTTGCCGTAAGGTCGAATTATCTGGCTGTTGGCAACAGGGCGGTGTTCGACTACGTCATGGACGGCAACCTCCTGTTGAGCCTTACAGGGAAGCTCAGATACGGTATCTACGCCAACATGAGCATCAAGAACGTGACGGATGTCGCCAAGCGCATACTCGCACTGATGGACGGGCAGGACGTGGTATTGGACACAGGCATCGCTGACGCTTTAGGCGTCAAGGGTACACCCATAGACGAGATGGACGTCGATGTCGTCATCACCTTGGGAGGTGACGGAACGATATTGCGTGCGATACATCACACCGATGCAGCCATCATTGGGGTGAACGCCGGAGGCGTGGGCTTCCTTACCGATATCCCCTTGGATTCCATCGACGAGGGCATCAAGAGGTTGCTGAAAGGGGATTACACCATACAGAACAGGCCCAAGATCACCGCGATGAAGGACGGTAAGATCCTCGGTGAAGCGGTGAACGAGATGGTCATCCATTCTGATTCGGTGGCGAAGATCAGGCGTTTCAAGATCTATGTGAACGACTCCTTAACGACGGAGATACGTTCGGATGGCATAGTGCTGTCAACACCGATAGGCTCCACGTCGTACGCCATGAGCCTCGGCGGTCCGATCATGGACCACAGGGTGGATGCATGGATCATGGTGCCCATGGCAGCCTATGAGTCTTCATTCAGACAGATGGTGGTCCCCACATCGTTGAAGATCACCGTCGATGCGGTATTGGACAAAGGATGTCTTCTGGTGATAGACGGGCAGAAGGAGATCCCGCTCGAGGGTGGCTCTAGAGTGGAGTTCACAAGGTCGCCCGAACCGGCATCGTTCATAGTATTCGAGACCGATTTCTATTCCCGTGTGAGGGAGAAACTGGTGAGAAGGCTATGACACAGATCTATGCCGTCGATATCGAACTGATCGATAGTTTCAACGAATCCGCCAAGGCCTGTTATCCCGATGAATTTCTATGTATGGTGAGGCAGGAGGATGGTGTGGTCAATGAGCTTGTACTTCTTCCTGGTACCGTATACGGCGACAGTCACAGTTTCCTCAGTGAATGGATGGCTCCTGTCGATTATAGTTTGGCAGGTACGGTCCATTCCCATCCGGGATACAGCAATGAGGCATCAGATGATGATCTGGCTATGTTCTCGAACATGGGCGGGATACACTTCATAACATGCCAACCGTACGACAGGAACAGCTGGAAGGCATACAATTCAAAAGGTCAGGTGCTTACGGACCTGAAGATCATCTACTGATGCTCTTGAGACAGGAATCCACGGCTTCTGTGGCTATTTCCATCAATCCTGTGGAATACACTTTGTCTTTCGATTCCACGGTTATGTCGATGGTCATCCTGGACTCGTTCACGGTGATTATGAAGATACCCTCACCGTAATCAAGCCTCCAGCTGTCGGCCCTGTAGACCTTGTCGCAGCCCAGGGACCTCAGCGTGGCATCCATCCTCCTGTTGACGAGATTCGTGTCTCCCATGTATCTCATGCTCGTCCTGGTCACACTGTATTCGGGCAGGGAATCCAGGTAGTTGGAGATGCTGGTCTCCGAAGCGATCGATGAGATCACGTTGCCTGCCATGATGCCGTCCGGGACGTATGACATGGATGGGAAGATGAAGGCTCCGTCCGCGGATCCGCCGAATTTGACGTTATTGGCCTTCATCACCTCGCCAATGCGGTGATATGATGACGGTGTGAATACGAACTCGGAATCGAAAAGGTCCGTTATCACCATCGGCGTATCGATGGGGAGGGCGACAGAACTCGGTCTCAGGCGGTCCATGAGGAGGGCGAACATCATCGTCCCTCCGATGTATCCTCCGTTCTCGTCTATGCCCGCGATACGGTCACCGTTGGCGTTGATGGCTATACCTACGCTGCCGTAGTTCGCCTTGACGGTCTTCGCTAACATCTTCAGGTCCTCCTCGTTGTTCGGTACTATCCTTTCCGTGGACCTGTTGTTCATGTGACAGTTCACCATGAGTGCCAGCGTGCTCCTGCCGTTAAGTATGACAGGGGTGTTGTGGGTCAGGGAATCGCAGAAGAATCTTAGATTGGCATCCGAGTGGGGGTTGCCGCTGTTAGCCCTCAGTTTCTCCTTGTAGATGTCGAAGGCCCCGCAGATCCTCTCGGCGTCGTGCAGTTCGTAGTTGTCTGGCACGCTGACGGCACCTTTCAGGTACTCGTTCAGCCTCAATAATTGAATGTCGGAGAAGTATGAGCCGTCCCTGTTCATGAGCTCGATACCGCTCATGCAGTCGTTGTTATCGGGATTGCTGACGTACACCATGCAGTTGACATCGCAATCCGAGAACGGTAGTGCGGGCAATGGTATGCGTCCGGCATCGTAGACCTTCGCACCCGTGGACAGTGCACCGGCGATGAACGCCTGATGTATCACATCGGTGCTGGGTCTGTTGTCCATGCCTACGAGGATGTGTCTGTATTCCTGTCCGATCGCCCTTCCGACGTCTATGAAATGTTCGGGAGGTATGTCGTCATCGGACGAGGCGATGATCCTTGCAGGAAGCACGTTCTCCATGCAAACGGAATCGGAATGGGCGTTATAACTCTTATCGATGGGCACGGCCGATATGCCAGACATTCGAAGAGAAACAAAGTATACATTTTTTCACAAAAAGTGTGCCAGTTTTAATAAGATTTATATATCGTACATTTTAATTCTGAATTGGCCAGCAATGCTGGCTAAGGGGAAATTAAATGGTAATGGAAAAAATTGATTTCGCAAAAGCGAAGAAAATCGCCCTGAACAAGGGTCTCAAGCCCGGAAAGGTCAAGGGAACGGACGGAATCCAGTTCACGAAGGGAGACAACCAGAGGCTGGATGTCATCTCCTGGGACGAGTTCGAGAAGAAGCTCAAGGAGAGAGGTCTGGCAGTCTACGAGAGTGGCGGCTGGATGAAGATAATGAAGGCCTGAACTTCATGACCTGATCGGGTCGACTTGTTGGTCGGCCCATCAAAAACTTTTCCAATCAATGATTCTCTGTAATTCTGATATCCTTTCGAATAGGCCATATATTTTAATATGACCAGGTGATAGTCCCGCCCACAAGTGCAAGGGTTACCGAGCTTGGCCAAAGGTGCTAGATTCAGGGTCTAGTCGTTAGTCGTTCGAGGGTTCGAATCCCTTCCCTTGCACCAATTTTTCACTAGCCAGACATCATTTTTGGTGCAATGCGCTCGTTGCACAAGCGAAAGCATCGGAATCGTCCACAAAATCGTCCGGATGACGGAGTGAAAAACTCATGGAAAGAGAGTCAGAAGTACCTAGAAAAGAGGCAATCTGGCAATTTAGAAAAGGTACTTTTGACGGTCGGAAAAGGGGTCGGAACCTCGATCCTTTGAAGCGGTTTTGGTGCAACGCGGGTGATGCGAACCCCTTTGTGGAGAGGGAGGAGGGAGGCATCTCACCCTTGTCCCTTGCGTCATCTATTGCCTCCCTATCGCTAACCCTGCAGTAGTAGAGCTCGGTGGTACGGGTGCTCTTGTGGCCCATGAGCCTCTAAATCTTCTCCATCTCCATGTGGTTGTCCTTGTAATGCTGTCCGAACATCCTCCTGCAATCCCTGAGCTCGAAGGTGGTTCCTACAGCCTTCGCTACCCTGTCCTTGATCCCCCTGATGGAGTTCGAGGACAGGTGGCCGAAGTCGCTGCCGAGCTTGAAGAACAATGCATCGGATGTAGCTCCGTGGGCCGTGAGGAACACCGCCCTGTGGAAGAGGTACTCGGATACTATCGGCCTGATCGGCTCCGGTACAGATGTAAATCAATACCACCGCGTACGCGCGGACCTGGGAGAAGTCCCCGTAATCGATCTCCTTGCTCATGGCGAGGAAGACGAGGTAAGAAGATACTGTCAAGCTGCAAGGAATTGTTTAGTTCAGAATCGGAGAC
>JAFSYZ010000092.1 GCA_017455785.1 Candidatus Methanomethylophilaceae archaeon | reverse complement strand
GTTCTATGCGCTCTTCGCCATCTGCATGTTCCTTGCGGTGAACGCGGGATACTGGTTCGCCAGCGGTGATCCCCGCAACGGATGGATCTCGGCCGTATCCATGTGCACCATGGGTGAGTTCGCATTCATCATATCGAAACTGGCCCTCGATTACAACGTGTTCGACCAATCGTTCTATTCGTCCATCATCGGAGCGGCCATATTGTCCATGATAATGCTGCCCGTCCTCGTGAGCACTTCCGGAAAGACCTACGATAAACTGTACAGTCTGTCACCCGGATTCATCAGGAAGACCGGAGGTTTCGTGACCGAGGAGAGGGACATGATGACCAAAGGTCTCTCCGTCGTGTCCCACAGGACCAAGGAGAGATTCGCCCGGAGGGCCACCAGCTCTGCATTCCTGTTCATGGTCGTCCTCATCATAGAGATTGTGTTCTTCTTCGTCTACACGCCGCTCAGCGAATGGCTGACGAAGAACTTCGGTGCCGACGAGTACACATGGAGGTTGGTCATCCTCTTCGTCAACATCGTGGTCCTGCTGGAACCCTGCAGGAGGATTGCGAATTTTCTGCGCTTCGCCGTGTACCTCATCGAGAGGGGGAAGGACCACGAGGAGGGCATCCCCCACAGGGAGGGGAGGTCGCAGAAGGTCACCGAATACTTCAGCACACTTGCTGTTGGCGCGGCGATAACGGTCACGATCGTGATTTTGGTGCCGAACGGACTGAGCAACATCGTGCACATCTTCGTGCTGCTTCTCGCCCTTGCATTCATCGTCACCTTCCAATACTACAGGTTTAAGAAGGGGATGGAAGAGGCCATCCAACCGACAGAACCATCTGTGCCAGACGAACAGAAGACCGAATGAATCGGACCGCGCGTCCCGCCGAATAGTATGTCCGATGGACGGACCAATAGATAGATAACGGCGGTAGCCGATTTGCATTCATGTCCCGGAATCCCAGATCCGCGCAGGACGGATGCGTCTTTTCAAGGATGAGCCTAGAACTGATGATGGCCATAGCAGTGGTCGCTTTCGCTTTCCTGATAGCCATCAACATCGGCGACGACTCATCCGCCACGGACAGCGGGACATGCGGGCCCTCCACGACATGGGTCCTGGACGACAATCATGTCCTTACCATTTCAGGTACAGGCATCATGGATGACCTGAATCATCCCAATGAACAACCATGGGAAACTAAAAGGGAAACGATAACATCTGTCGTCATCGAAGAAGGTGTTACTTCCGTCGGCAACTATTCTTTCTATTCCTTCACTAATCTCACCAACGTTACACTTCCCCACTCTCTTACCAGGATAGGGATGCACGGATTCTTCTGGTGCACCAGTCTTGAAGGTATCAAACTGCACAATGGGTTGACGGAAATCGGTGGCATGGCATTCTACCGTTGCAGTTCGCTGAAATACCTCTCCATACCTGACACCGTAGAGGATCTGTCGAACGGGATGATTGAAAATTGCACCGATCTTGGGATGTTATACTTCAGCAACAACCTCAGACAAGGCGGGTCCCTCCCTGGAGGTCAAAGAATCTGCAGCACCATGGTGCATTTCTACAATGCTGACGGAACTGTCGAGCTCGATGATCAGAATTATGATGTCCTTAGAGGAAAGGTGTTCGTGCTAGTTGCGGGCAAATATGTCGAAGCATCTGTTTCATCGAACGGCGGCGGCAACATCGGATGGTCGTTCTCAGGCGGAGGACCTTCCGGCGGACAGCTCCATATCTTCGGGACCGGCGAGATGGACGACTACGCGAATCCTGACGATCAGCCTTGGAGCCAATATCGTCAGTTGATCGATGTGATCAGCATCGACGAGAACGTCACCGCTGTCGGCGATTTTGCGTTCTCATGGTGCGGGAACGCCTCATTGGTGACGTTCAACAGCCCCGTCACCTCCATCGGTGCGGATTCATTCAGCTACATGAACAATCTGGAGATGATCGCCCTTCCCAGCGGACTGACATCCATCGGTGACTACGCTTTCAGATACAGCGGCCTGAAGGAGATCACGATACCCGAAGGTGTCACTGCCACGGGACATGGTACGTTCATGTACTGCAACAGCCTGGCTTCCGTCACCATACCCGACCCCGTTACCACGATAGACGGGGAGGCCTTCCTCGGATGCATCAACCTGAAGGAGATATACTTCGGCACAGGTATCGCATCGGTAGCCGCGGACGCATTCACCGATGTCGAGCTTTACGATACCGACGGAACGTCCGAGATCGCCAAGGATGCCGATCACCTCAAAGGTGCGATGTTCGTCAACAAGAATGACGGACCTGTGAAGATCGCCATCGATCTCACCATGAGCGGACACGTATGTTCACTGTCCTCGGAAACCAACAGTGCCAGCATAACAGCCGATGACATCACCTACCTCAAGAAGAGGGTATCGATGTACCAGGATACCGTACTGAGATTGACGTTGAAGGACAGCTGCGGAGTGGCCTTCGACGGTATGACGATATACAACATCGGAAGCGATGCTGCGACATTCACATTATCATCGATTGACAAGTCCACGCTGAGCGATGCCGTCAAGGAACTGGTCGGGGACTGCCCCGTCTTCACAGCGGACTTCGGAAGCAACAAGGACTTCGGGAACGGGAAGGTCACATTGACGGTCCCCTATGAACTGTCTGGCAAGAGTGCCGAAGGGATGAAGGCATACTGCATCAAGAACGATGCCGTCGCTAAGACCATCGAGTGCACATATGCAGACGGCAAGGCGTCTTTCGTGACGAATGGCCTGTCGATGTTCTATGTCGGTTTCGACAATTCGCCAAACAGCGGTTCGAACTTCCCCATATGGATCCCGATAGTCGCGGTCATCGCAATCGTTGCGATTGGTGCAGGAGCATACGTATTCGTCAACAGGAAGCCTTAAGCCTATGGTGGCGCAACAAGTAGCATTAGATTCCCGAACGTGAAGTTTTTCGTATGTTTTCTAAACGGATCTCATGATTTTCTACAAAATC
>JAFSYZ010000011.1 GCA_017455785.1 Candidatus Methanomethylophilaceae archaeon | reverse complement strand
CCCTCCGAGGACCAGGAACTCTGCATCAGAATCATTGACCTGCCTGCAGAACTCCCTGAGCGCGTCCATCGACATCGATGATCCTGTATGCAGGTCGGCCGCGAATGCGAAGGTGTGTTCCTGAACAAGGCCGTCCGCCTGCCATTCATGGGCATCCATCCTTACCGTCTCGGCATTCACCATAGCGAATGCCAGCGTGGCGAAGCATACCGCCAGGCCTATGGACACGCCCACCCTGTAATCGAATCTGCCACGCAGCTTATCACTGACTTCCCTCCAGGATCTTATCCTACGGACAATGTACTCGATCACGCTTGCGGCCACATCACCGATCAATGCTATGTATACAGCACAAAGTATGTCGTCGTGTGTATAGGGCACCGACCATTCAATGCCCATGGCCAGCAGTGCGACCGCCGGGATCAAGATGACTTTCAGAAGAAAGATGATCGGACGAAGGATCATATGTTCCTCTTTCCTGAGCGGGAACTGGATAGCGGTCAGTATAATCCATGCCAGTATGATTTCGGCGATGAGCAATACTGTTGTTGCGGTGTCCGTGATCCCCCTCCTTCTGAACTGTTCCGGATGAACAGCATATCCGTTACAGATTAATCAAGATTATCCGTCTTGACACAAAAGAACTCTGAATACGATGAAAGCGGACCCGCCGGGAACCGCTCAGGTCATCATCCGAAGACCGAAGAACATGAGGATTGCAGGGAATCCCTAAACGGTTGTTCGGACAGGGTGCATGCACGCATTTTTAATCCCGCTTCGCGATAGGCCACCGAAGTTCGATATCCATGAGGGTCGAGAAGGTTCTTGCAATAGCCGTTGCAGCCGTTCTGCTCTCTGCAGCGGGCGCCGTCCTGATTCATGGGGAGGACGACCGTGACCTCACATGGCACTTCATGAAATCATATGATCCCGGTGCGGCCGAGATACTTTCCGGATACACCAGGGACCTGACTTTTCAGACCGCTTCGCACTTCGCACTGCTAAATGCGGGCGTGACGGAATCCCAGCTGGGCGACTACCCTGCATATTGGAACTGCATGGCAGAGGCCTGCGGCATCGATTTCGACAGCGATCCGAACTCACAGCCCACAATAGGCGACCTCATGACCCTGATCGATAAGGCCAGACCGCTGAAGTCCGCGATCAGAGAAGGCAGACCTCTGATAGTTAACGGCTTGGCGGCGCCGATATTCGGATTCACCGACGGCAAGACGGAAGGGTACACCAATGCGGACAGCGCCATAATGCGCTTCTGCGTCTACGTGGAGACCGAACACGACACGGACCTGGACGGGAAGAGGGACCTGGTGAAGGTGTTCCTTCAGGTACCTAGATCCGCGATGGAGGGGAGATACAAGGCCCCGGTCATATATGAAGGCAGGGTGTATTCTGCAGGTATCGGAGAAGCCGTCTACGATTTCGAAAGCTCCGAGTTCGACGTGGATGCCATGTACGGCAGCCCCGAACCCCGCACGCCCGCAGGCAGGGCCGACCCGATGGAGCATGCCCTTTCCTCCGAACAGTCCGAATGGTACTACAAAGAGACCAGGGGTCCGACCATGGCCTTCGAGAGGATCGATTCCCTCGATGACCTCCTTGTGCGCGGATACGCCTTCGCCATCTCGTCCGGGATCGGGACATTGGGTTCCGAAGGCATGCAGACCTGCCAATCGGATCTCGAGATGGAGGCCCACAGGTCCGTGATAGAATGGTTCGACGGCAAGGCCCCCGCATACACGGACAGGACCGGGAACATCGCCATCAAGGCGGATTGGTGCAGCGGCGATGTGGGCATGCTCGGGAAATCCTATGCCGGGAGCACATGCATATACCTGGCCGGGATGGGTGTGGAGAACCTGAAGGCGGTCTTCGAATACTCTGGCATGAACGGAGTGTACAACTACGTGAACTCCCAGGGGTGCTGCATCTACGCTGACATCTCGTATCTGGCCTACTTCTCATCACACTATACCTCCATAATCAATGACGAGGAGGAATGGGAGAAGGTCTCGGCCATCCATCTGGCATATTGCGGGAAACTCAAGGAACTCCAGATGGCCGACAACGGGGATTTCAACGCAGAATGGGCAAAGAGGGAGAGTGCCGATGTCGTCCCCGGCAACACCGCCGTGATGATTTGCCAGGGCCTCAACGATTACAATGTTCTCGCGGACAGTGCCTATTCCGCATACCGGTGTTTCGTCGATGCGGGACTGGAAACCAAGGTCATACTGCATCAGGGAGGCCACGACTATCTTTCCGACGGGACTGAACGCTACGATCTGCTGGTCGACGGAACGAGGAATTCCGTGCTAGTGAACAAATGGTTCTCACACTACCTCTTCGGTGCCGACAATGACGTGACGGCGATGCCAGATGTATTGGTGCAATCGGCTGACTGTAAAACCTGGACAGCCTATGACGTTTGGGGCAACGGCGTGATGAGGGACTACGAATTCCCCTCCGATACGGTCACTTTCACCAAATCCGACCTGAACTATGACGAATTGGACTATGCGGAACAGATCGTGGATCTGGACAGCGGCACGTACCTCATGGACATCGACGGCACGGGGCTGGTAAACGGCAGAGGCATCTTCCATCTGCGCATCAGCACGGGCGATCTCGGGAGGGACATGCTTCCTGTATCCGTATACCTGTTCGATGTATCCGACGAGGAATTCGAATTCGTCGATTACACCTTCGGGGAGTCGGACAAGACCGTCGTCGAAAAAGGGACATCATGGGTCGGCGGAGGGCTCAGGAACTACGATATTCTGGATTTCGAGACCATCTCGGATGACGTCAAGATAGTTTCCTATGGATTCGCCGACCTCTACAACCCCACTTCGACCAAGGACCCGACGACCTGTGCGGAACGCACCGAATTGGACGGGGGCTTCTACGATTACAGCATATATCTCAACTCCACCCTGTACGAGGTCCGGGAAGGGCACCACCTGGTGGCGGCGATAACGCCGCTCCCTGTGGCCATCGATTCCACCGACAGGCTGGAGAAGGTCATAGACGACTACTCCTTCACAGTGGATCTGGAGAATTCCTGGGTATCCATCCCATTCTCCTGAGAGACCTTCGGGAATCGACATGAAGTCGGGAAAGTGTTCCCCGAACAAGGATGATGTGCCAGCATGGAAATCGTGTTGGGTCGTGTTCCGTGTACAGGGCTCTTTCAAGGAGTTGGCGGACCCGCCGGGAACCGCTTAAGACATCGGCCAAGCATCAGAAATCAAGGTAACTTATACCATGTATGCGGGCATCGGTAACATATCCCTGATGAGATCGGGCTACGCAGACCCTGCTTCATCGAAACTGATTAAGGACCTTTACGGACCCAGCGAGGTTATCGGCACAACGTAAACTCCGTCCTCTCTCATATATGCCGCGGAGGACATCCCGCAGATAACGGCCAGGAATTCCGGTGGCCTCCCTTTGGGATCGTCACGGATCAATGCATCCATATCTCTCAAACTCTTCGCACCTTCCTCTATGGCCCCCGCACCGAGTTTGATCTCGAATGCACCCCATCTTCCATCAGGCCTCTCGACGACCGCATCGATTTCCCTGTCTTTCCCATCTCTGTAATGGTAGAGATTCCCTCCGTTCACGTAGGCGTATATCTGTAGATCCCGCTCGCACATCGCCTCGAACATGAAATCGAACGTTTCCAGATCGTCCAGCAGCATCTCCTTGGTCAATCCTAGCGCAGATATCGCCAATGCCGGATCGGTCAGATGTCTCTTGGGAGTCTTCCCAACACGTACTGAAGACCTGAGATTGGGGTTGAATGCACCCTGATTCTCTATGAGGCACATCCTGTCTAGTACGGATATATACTCCCCGACGGTATCGTCGGATATCGTATCATCATCGAACTCCTTCATATCCCTGGCAATGACTTTCCTGCTCGCCAGCGTAGATTCGTTGCGGGACAGAGACCTGAGCACACGCATCATCCTTGCCGGATCCTTGCTGCTGTCCACGGCAGGAAGATCCTCATAACATATCTGTCTGGCATACACTGACATAGCCTTCGCTGCCTGTGACGGATTCAATCCCAGATTGCCGGGCCACCCCCCTCTGATGGTCAGATTGAGAAGGGTATCCAACTGAACATCCTTCATGGGAGTGTTGACGGACCTCCCCTCGAACATCCCCTTCAGCGATACTGCTCCGTCCGAATCCCTTGACTCGAAAAGGGACATGGTCCTCATACGAATCGGCGCAATCCTGCCAAGCCCGCTGTGGAGCGGCTTCGCCTCTTTCTTAGGAATCGATGAACCCGACAAGATGTACATCCCTTTGCGGCCCTCCTCGTCAACGGTATTGCGGACCGCATCCCATACCGCGGGGAGAAGTTGCCATTCATCGATCAACCGCGGATTGTCCCCCTTCAACGCATATCCCAGATCCAACTTAGCCAGTTTCAGGTTGCGATAATCGCCGTCCGGCAGATCCAACTGGTAGAAACTGTTGCAATGATGCTTGGAGGTCCAGGTCTTACCGCAGTATTTTGGACCTTTCATATGTACAGCGCCGCTGACTGCAAGAGTCTCGTCAATGATTTCGTCAACGAGTCTCGGGAGATACCTATCATTCTCAATCATACAACTCAAGAAATGCTTTACTTATATAATAAGGTAGTTTTCACCATTTTCACAAGGTAGTTTTCACTACCGGAGTAATGTGGCTGTTCCTGAGTATACTCTATTATGTAGATTAGAGATCGTTTAAGCAGGGTTGACTCGGATTATTCCGTATACTGCCGGCATACTGCGGCATACAGGCTGTTTTCAATGTAATGAGCGGACCCGCCGGGAACCGCTTAAGGCAATAGCCAGATATCAGAAATCGAGGTATCTTATACCCCGTATACGGGCATAAGTTCGGTAACTTATACTCTGCGTTCATACACTGTTTATCTAAGGGATTGTCATTTTTCGATTGGAAAGAAACTAAGGGATCGTATATGGACCGTGCAAAACTAGCTTTACCCAGACATATATGGATGGAGTGCGGCACGACATCATTCAGTCAATTTTTATTGGATATATCCAATAATTATCGATTACGAATCAGGCCCTGTCAGATTCTAATCGATATTTTCCAAAGTTTTTTGAATAATATCGACTATATACAATCAATAAAACAAAATGGAGCGGCAACCTCATGGATTATCCGAGAGAATCATACGTTCGCAAATTGTCAGGAAGAATCGATAATGGCCTGATTAAGATAATTACCGGTTCCAGAAGAGCGGGAAAATCATTCCTGATGAACAATCTGTTCTATAGCTGTCTCCTCAATATGAATGTCAGCGAATCCTGCATATTGCGCTTCGCATTCGATTCGGACGATGATCTCGATCTTCTCGACGGCTATTTCCCCGATGAAGAAACCAAAATAAAACAGAAAGACGGAAGCTATCTGGTCAATTCCAGGAAATTTAGGGCCTATGTGAAGGATTGGGCAAAAGACAGGATGCGCCTATTCCTGTTGCTGGATGAGGTTCAGCTGCTTGATGGATTCATAAGCACTCTGAACGGCTTCTTAGGACGCGGCACCTATGACATTTATGTGACAGGATCCAACTCCAGATTCCTCTCCTCCGACATAGCGACGGAATTCAGGGGGAGGGGTTCGGAAATCCACGTGCTGCCCCTGTCCTTCTCGGAATACATGGAGGGCACCGAGAACGGCCTCGAAACCGCATGGAAGGATTACGTCGAGACAGGAGGCATACCTGTCGTCGCAAAGATGAAAGACAGGACGGAGAGAAGGACCTATCTCCGGGACCTATGCGAACAGACATACCTGAAAGACGTGATATCTAGGAATCGTATCCGCAACACTTCCGCCTTGTCGGATGTGCTCGATATCTCGGCGTCGCTCATCGGCTCGTTGGTGAATCCCCGCAGGATAGCGAACACATTCGGCACGGTACTGAATAAGGACATCACCGCTGATACTGTATCAGATTACATCAGGTTCTTCGAAGAGGCTTTTCTTCTGTCCAAGGCAAGAAGATACGATGTCAAGGGGCGCATGTACATAGGCACCCCCTACAAACTGTATTTCGAGGATGTCGGCGTACGCAATGCAAGACTGAATTTCAGACAGATCGAAGAGCCCCACATCATGGAGAATATAATCTACAACGAACTCCGGTTCCGTGGGTTCAACGTAGACATCGGAGTCGTCAGCGTGAATGAGAAGAGTGAGAAGGAGGACAGAAACGGCCACCCGATCTATGAGGCTAAAGCATTGGAGGTGGATTTCATCGCGACCGCCGGCGACAGCAAGTACTACATCCAATCCGCCCTGTCATTGGACGAATCGGCTAAAGAGATTCAGGAGAAGAAACCTCTCAGGAACATCGACGATTCCTTTACCAAGATCATCATAACGAGGAACGGTCTCCACACATTCCAGGATGACGACGGCATCGTTACCATGGATCTGTTCGATTTCCTCTTGAATTGGAATCCGGCCATATGAACGATGAATCTGCCTGAGCTTATGTTTGAGCAAAGTTGCTTCAATATATTCCGTATACTGCCGGTATACTGCGGTATACAGCCTGTTTTCAATGTAATGAGCGGACCCGCCGGGATTCGAACCCGGGTCTAGAGCTCCGGAGGCTCCGATGCTATCCAGGCTATACTACAGGTCCAAAATTTATTAAGAAGGGTATGGGAAGGTAAGTGGTTTGGCCCGTCGATGAACCGGGCGATCCTGTGGCCTCCCATTGAGAGGGAGGAGGCCGAATGAAGATTGCTCCTTCCTTACTCTTTCTTCGAGAACTCGGTGTATCCGCACTTACCGCATGATACACGGTCCTTGTGTGTTGCCATGAACACACCGGGTCCACACTTAGGGCAGACGGGCTTGGTCCTCTTGAGGTCGCCCTTTGCGTCGTACGCGTCACTCTTCTTGATGGATCCTTTCTTTGCTGGTGCTGCTTTCGCCATGTCAATCACTCCTCTGCCTCAGGAGCCTTGTACTCGGGCTTCTGGATGCCGTTCCTCTTGAGGATGTACTCAGGCTCGATCTCCTGTGCGTCCTCTTTGGACAGGTAGACCTTGGCGTATCCTGTGGAGACACCGTTGCCGTAAACGGAATCGATGTTGTTCAGGACGATCTGGTCCTTCTTTGCGTTCATCTTCTTCGCGATCTCCTCGAGGACTGCACCCTTGCTGGGTGTGGATTCGCCCTTGTGGTCGATCGTGAAACGAACCTCGGTCCTCTTCAGGATCTTGTTCTCTTTCTTCTCGGTTATTTCCATCTTCATTCTATGACCTCCATCTCTTTCCAGAGTTGTTCGATCTGTTCTCTGACGATGCCGTCCGTGGTGACTAGCATCATCCCTTTCCCGGGCCAGCCGTAGACGATCTCGTAACCGTCAGGAGCGTAGAGGATACATGGCATCAGAGCCAGGTCCTCCTCCCCTTCGACACGTATTATCTGCGGTTTTCCCGGTATCGATTGCTTTATGGCATCCACCAGCCCATCGGTGACCTCACCGGCGGGATTGCTGACCACCTTCACCTCCAGACCCTGTGTCTCCACAAGGTCGGCGAACCCGGTGATCTCATGCCTTTCCGTCATTCCATCGTAGATGGAAAGGACAGGCACTATGCCGTTCCTCCTCACCGTCAGCGATACCACATCGCCCACGGTGATCATTCTTTTATCTTGATGTTCTATGAGTTCCTTCTCATCCAGTTCGCGTCCGAGACGTACCTTGAATAGAACCAGTTTGTCCGCAGGTATCCGTCTCGACATCTGGATCAGCGGACCCTCAGGGCATACTTACCGTTGGTCGTGATGCCCATCTTCTTCGCTATCTCGGATTTCTCGTGATCCACGACCACGAGGTAACCCTGCCACTCTTTGGATGTCTGACCGCCACAGCGGGGACAGGTGTCCTCCTCGGATATGAAGCTGCACTGCTTGCATGCCTTGTACACGGGTCCGGCCATCAGGCATCACCTTTCTTCTTGTGGTCTTCCTCGATCCATTCGAGTCTTCCAAGACCGGGCTGGCGCATGGTTAATCCGATCTTGCTGTCCTGGGGGTTCTTCTCGTTCAGGTCGAGACTGACGACTCTCGCCCTGACCTTGTTACCGACCTCGAGGATCCTTCCGCTGTCCTTTCCGATGAGCCTCTTGTTCTCCTCGTCCACATCCACACGGTCGTCCATGACCTGACTGACGTGGAGGAGACCGTCCAACGGACCGAACCTCACGAATGCTCCGAACTTGACTACCTGAACGACCTCACCCTCGACGATCTCATTCTCCTTGGGCTTGAATACAAGCTGGTCGAACTTCACCGTCTGGTAAACCGCACCGTCACCGTGGACGATACGTCCGGGACCTTCGGTCTTGACGTTGTTGATGGCTATCGTTACGGTCTTGTCCGGTCCGAACTTGCCCTCGAATGATTCCCATGTGAGCCTATCGATCACATCGTCGATATCCTCATCGAGATCCTTTGGAGGTATGCGCACTACCCTCTCGGCCTTTGTTATCATATACATGGGGTACCCTCTTGAATACTCGGAGATTAGGGCACTCTTATATAAATGTGGTTGCGCGAGATTTTATCTTATTATATAGAAAAGACTGGTGTTGAAAGGTAGGAAAGGGGCTTGCGCCCCTTAACCAGTTTCAGAGGTAAAGGATAGCTGTGACCAGACAGATGGTGGACAGCAGCTTAACCAGAACGTGGATCGAAGGTCCTGCGGTGTCCTTGAAGGGGTCACCGATGGTGTCACCGACGACTGCAGCTGCATGTGCGGGTGACTTCTTTCCGCCGTGGTTTCCTTCCTCGATGT
>JAFSYZ010000091.1 GCA_017455785.1 Candidatus Methanomethylophilaceae archaeon | reverse complement strand
TTCGTCGTATCCGCCGTGAGATTCCACCAGCAGCGCATGAAAGGTCTTATCGCCCAGTATATGTACAGCGCGGAGCATCTGATCAAGGAATCGGAGCTGGTCAGAGGAGTGTCGGAGGATACCGATAGAATGCTAGACCGCAATAGCGAGAAGCTGATACGGAATTCCTTCGACATCGGTCGGTTCGGCATGACTCCGTTCTTTCGCGAGGATAGAGGCGACAATGTGAGGCTGGGCGTTCGTATACCGGAAGGATTGATGAAGACGTGGAACTTCTACAACATGTATCTTTTCCCGAGGATGGAATTGCCCAACTATATCCGTCTCTGTCTTTTGATATATATCAGTGCATTGAATGAGGATACAATCATAGAAAACGCATTCATTCTGTACAATGACCCCAGGAAGAATAAGGATAGATGTCAACTATGATAAGCGTGTACGTGTGTCCGTATTCAGAAAAGAATATGACAATGGAATCTGCTATCCTGAAACGAGATTTATCGTGGAAAAGGACTATAGTATCACCCCTCTTCCAACCTCATAATCGTCCGATTATGAGTGTTATCCAACCTATTTTTATATTCTATTAAATCCAAACGCGCGAGGTTAGATTATATGCTCGCGAACCATAAGGCCCTCACGGCCCTTTGTCTTGCATTTGCTTTCATGATGACGATCTTCGTAATTCCGTCATCTGTAGCGGATGAAGCTCCAATGGGATCCGAGGACAATCCCTATTCTTTCAAGATGTTCGTCGGGGAGACGTTCGTCTACCATCCCTACACGAGCCTGTCGGCTGCAGTGATCGCCGTCGGTGACGACAGCACCATAGCATCCGGTACAGGAAGCAGCAGGTGGATTGATCTCACCGCCGACGACAACGCTCAGGATTACAAAGAGAAATACACCCTGTCTGGTACCGCCAACGATGCGGCACAGGCACAGGGACATTCCAAGATTCACCTTACCGCCAGACACACGGCCGGCACTCTGGTGCAGACCGCTGACCAGTGGATTGATATTCTGGTCGAGAAGCACACCGTCGTGAACATGGCATCCCCATCTGGGGTTTGCCAGGTGGGTTCTGATGATTACACGAGGTCCTTCACCGTGTCAACACAGAATTCCGCATCCGTCAGCTGGAAGGTGGTCATCGATGGAAACACATTCACACAGTCGAACATTCCGGCATGGATTGACTATGGTTTCGATTCCAATTCCGGTGCAGGATACCTGAAGTTCCTCTGTTCGGAGATGGACAGCTCCTTCGCCAACAAGTACGTCGAAGCGCAGATCATTGCTGCCGATTCGATCAACGGCGATTCATATACCGAGGATTTCTCGTTCTACATCTATAACGATTCAATCGCATTGACTCCCGATGTGATGGAGCTCACATTCGATGCCGGAGACGAATTCCCCGGAGATCATTCCGTTACGGTCAGGGATATTCACGGCAACGCACTCGATTGGGAGATGATCTCGGTCACAGGTACAGGTTCTGTCGAGTCCGACTGGTCCATAGACAACGGTACGTTGACCTATGCCAATGACAGTTTGCCCACATCAACGGACCTTGAGACGAGGTACGGTGTCACATGGACCATCATCGTCCGTGCCACTCTGACCGCAGACCCGACTCAGACAGCGGATTGCAGGTTCGTCATCACAATCCTTCCCGATGTCTCCGGAATAGCGAACTCCATGGGATACATCCTGGTTGATGCGAAGGATTCCATGACAGCGGTCTGTCACAACACGACCAAAGGTTCCGAATCCTGTCTCTGGAATTTCGGTGACGGTTCCAAGCTCATAACCAAGAATGAGGCACTTCCGCACAAATACGGAGAGAGGGGACTGTATGATATCGTCCAGACCGCTTACTATCCGTCTGGTTTCGCATTCAATTCGGCACACTACTTCTTCTCTGCAGGTAACACCTTCACGGGAGGAGAGGAGGCCACACAGCCCGTAGGAAACCCAGATTCCATCATAAAGATGGACGGCAGGGGAATAGGTACGGCATTGTTCTTCGGTCTGACGATTATCGCCGGAGTACTGGCTTATGCGGTCAATCCCAGGTTCATTTATCTGGTACCTGTCTTCATTGCGGCCAGCATCCTATTCATGTTCGTGTCCATAGATCTCGGACCGTTCAAACTGTGAGGTTGAAGCATGACCCCGATGATGGCTAAGATCGGAATCATTGCAGTAATTATAGCCTTGGCTGTGTACTACGTCGTAGCACAGCCGTCCCCGGAGGACCTCGGCGGAGCCGTCGGGTTCCTCCAGGAAAACTTCGCGAAGATCTGTTTCGGTGCGTGCATCATCGGACAGTTCTACTCTTTCCTTACCAGGAATACCATCAGGTTCGTGATCTTCAGCGGGAGCCTTGTGGTAACCTGGGTGCTCGGATGGTGAATTTAATGGATGTCGTTCCCTTTATTCCTTATATCGCGATAGGTGTCATTGTCGCCTCACAGTTCATAGGCGCCAAGGTCAGGGCGTGGACCAACACGGTGTTGCCGTTCATGGAGCCCGTATCCTATCTGTTTATCGCATTGACTTTGATCGTGTTCATGACGAACTATATCTCCACCGAAATTTTCGGGCCTTCGGCCCTGGCATTCTGGATTGGGTACATCTACGGTTACATAATCGTCGGATACGTCGAATCCGAATGGATTTCGGTCCACGATATGGACGAGAGGACGCAGGAGATCCGTGAGGTCGTCTATTATAGGAATGCCTTCGACAGGCTCTGTGTCCAACCTCAGAACTTTTGGGCCATCTGTAAGCATATGATTTTCAGAGTGGATGTCCCATTAGATATGAACCTGAGCATGATCAACAGGCGCAGGCATGTCAAGTTCATCGGACGTTTCATCAAACTGGAAGCGGACGTCGTGGATATGATCGATTACGAGAAGGTGCCCGAGACCGTGAACAAGGTCAAGATAGGCACTTACAAACTGAGCAGGAAGGGCGTTAACCGCTACGGCGACGATTCCCTAATCGGTCAGCCGAGATACCTCTTCCATTTCACTGTATTTCACGAGAAGTTTGCACCGGCACCGTACAACACCGATGCCCCTTTTGATTTCATCAAAAACACGCACATCTACAAAGACACGATGCGTAGGCTCGCCGACACCGAGATGAAGATGCTCTCCAGCGACGTCGAGAGGGAGCTCATGCTCGTCCACGGCGGTGCAGCATTGCTTTCAGATATGTCCAAGCTCACGCTCGGAGACCTCATGATGTCAGGTATCAAGGACCAGATCCGCGAGGACCTCGACGCTGAACGGGTAGCGGAGGAGAGCAGACGCGGTGCCAGGCACGAGGAGAGGGAGATGGCGTACGAGAACATCCACAGGTCGCACATGGAGGATGATGAGTGATGGCAGACCAATCCGACATGTCGGCGATTCAATGGGTGAACGATGAGATTACCAACGAGGTCATCACCTACGGCTCCAGGTACAGGAAGTACCTGTCAGCGAAATACATCCTGGATGCCATGGCTACGGACCTTGAGAAAGAGAATTATGCGCTCTATGAGAAGCTGGACCTGGAGATTGCGGATTATCTCTACAACACCAATCCGAGGGTCATTGTCGCATCCAAACCATGGGTGCCGGAGGACGATTACGACCTGCAGGAGTATATGGGGCGTCTAACGGTCCGCAACAATCCAGAGCTTCAGAACACCGCGATGATCAAGTACACTGCGAAGATCCTCAACAGGATTGAGAGGAACAGGCAGGCCATAACCAAGGATATACCGCTCAGACTGGTCAACGTCAAACTATGGGCCAGGTCCGAGGGTGCCGCCGAATACGGGGACACCCTGCGTACATATACGCAACAGCTCTGGAGGTCTGTTGCACCGTTGAACGAGGGCGAACCGATCTCCTACGAATCGGTCCGCCGTGTGGCGGACAGGGATTCGCTGAATTACGATGAATTCGGGAGGGTGAGGGGTACCGATGGAAGGTAAACTGTTCGTATCGGTCATAAGGCAACTCAACCCGACCTATAACGACCTGCTGTTGGCGTATTCCAAACAGGACACCAGGATATCTTATCTCAGGTCATTCGAGTTGATCCTGTCGGCGTGTCTCCGTGACGATATCCTCGAAAAGGACCCGAAGTACATAGAACTGGAGAACCAGTTGCATACCCACAGTAAATACCACAATACCGACATCATGCCTCCAAAGGAATTCTGGATGTGGATTAAGAACCTCGAACAGATAATGCGTGATGAAGGCTTGATAGGCGCATCCGGTGACGGTGATGACGGTCTCGTTCTCGACATGGTCGGATTGGACCCGTTCATTGCACCCCATATAAAAAGGGCACGCAACGGTATGGCCATGCTTATCGATGACACTACCGAGGTCGAAGATGAGGGCACATCGGATGTTGCCGATGAGGTCATCGAAGATGAGGATTTCGAAGAAGAAGCTTCCGACGACGATACCGATATCGAAAATGTTTCCGAGGATGATTCGGAAGAAGTGCCAGAACAAGAGGAAACCGAGGATTCGGAATCCAGGTATGAGGGCAGGCCGTTGCCTGTTTTCGGTACGGTACCCGGTGAAGAAGAGTTACGTATGAATCAGTTCGACGGGGACCCCGACGGTGTCGAGGAATTGATCGCCGCCAACCCTATGCGTACATTCAGTGACACTGAGACACCTGCGACTGAGGAAACCGAGGATGCACCTGCTGAGGAGTCCGATACTGTCGGAGAGATATCCGATGATGATGACACCTCAGAGGAATCCGACGATGATGAAGGAGACATCTCGGAAGAATCGGATGAGGTCCAGGCCGAAGTTCCCAAAAAGGATGCAGAGAAGGAGGAGGTGACCGAAGATGGTCCTTCTGAATGAGCTCCCCGGTTACGAAGTCGATATAGGCGGAGTGATGAAGGACATCTTCCACTCCGGCACCAACTACATCACCGAAGGTACCCGTGGCGGCGGTAAGACTTTCACCGCCATATCCTATGCCTATGGTCTCGTCAACGGTTTCTGGCCGGAAGTCGGGAAGGTCATCCTATTGACGAACATCATCTTCCTGAAACGCATCCACAAGACTCCCGGCAATCCCAAGGAGGACTTCACCGACAAGGAGACCCCTGAAGGCGTGTACCATGTGGACACCATGGAAGGGATGTTCCGCACCATCACGGCCCTGATGAAAGAACATCCCGATAGGGATGTTCTGTATCTCATTATCTTAGATGAGGCGCAGAACTTCTTCAACTCATACGAGGCAATGTCCGACGTATCCAGGGAGATGCAGAAGTGGTTCGGTACTCTGAGGAAATTCGATGCGTGCCTGTGGATGCTGACACCGTCAATCATGAATGTGCCCCCGAAGGGCAGATCGTTCAACGACGATCCGAAACCCGGCTACCTCAACGGCATATGGAAGAAGGACCCTGTTCTGACCAAGAGGTTCATGGACGCACACGGTCTGGAGGGCAACGTCAACCAATGGACGATGTTCAAGTCATCATATGGAGATACTACAAAGAGGTTCTTCAGGGTGCCCCCCGTCCCGTGGACGAGGGACCATACCAAACTCAAGGTTGGAGAGTTCTGCTACGATCACTTGGCATCGGCAGATTTCACCATGGGCTCGGAGAACTTCTCCTTCCCCGACATGGTGACGAAGATCTCCAACTCCGCATCCCTATGGATGGCGGAGTCGCTTGAAGAATTCTTCAATGATACCGATCTGCGTGCGGGCGACGATGATTACGCCGAGAAGTTGAACAAGGCTTTGGACCGCTTCCTGATGATCAAGGAGATGGATAAATTCGGCATCTCCACCAACATGCAGTCCAAGATACTGTCGACACCTGAGAGCACTTTGAGACTGCAGAAGGACCAACTTTATTCGAGGTTCGCAGCCAAGTACTGCTCCGAGGAAGAAGTCATCACAATATATGAGAAATTGAAGAAAAAAACGGGAAAAGTTCCGAAATACATACTCGCATTGCTTCCGCCGGACTACGAACGTACTGAGGAAGCCAGACAGGTTCGCAATACTTCTGCGAAGGACGAAAACGAGCCCGAATATATATCGCTTGGACGTGAGGGCGAGGTCGTAGCGGAGGAGGGCGAGAGCTCTGTTTTAGGCAGTCCTAATTATATACCGGACGGTCATTATTCGATGGATGAGTTCGTAGAGGCGGGAGAGTATTGTCTTAAAGATGAGGATGAAAAGTAGGGGAGTTTCGTGTAAAAGAAGGGATGGAAATGGTACTGATAAAGAGGAAGAAGAAACTAGATCGTTATTCGATGGAGATGGGGAAGGATTCATGTCCCTCCTACGCCACGGAGAGGGTGTTCGTAGGCCCTACGGCCTATGATATACCCATAGATTCCGAGGGGTTCGTACCCACATGGGCATTGGCATCGAGGTTCCAACAACTCCTATCTGTGCATCAGAGGGAGGAAGATCTGTCGGACAGCGATACCTACATCGAAGAGCTGCCGTCGAGACTCACACCGGAAGAGGTCAAGAGGTGGTGGGATAACCCGCTATCCTGTGACATCAAGGGATTGGATACGTCCGATTCGGATGTATATGACGTGTCATTCACGAAGAATGAACGTCTGAGGAACATCCACAGGCGCATAGCCGTCATTACCGAGGACAAGAGGGAACAGGCCAGGATAAGGCGCGAGATATCCAAGGCGTTCAACGAAGAGGAACTGGAGGAGATGACTGCAGATCAGTCTCTGATAATACAGACCATACCGGACGGTGGGATGGCCGCAGGGATATACATGAGGAAGCAATGGGATATCCCGGTGCCGATCATCATCTATGAGGAAGGTACAACTCCCGATTCCATCGTACATGAGGCAGTGCATCATCTGAGGACGATGAACTCCAGGAAAGGGAAAGGTATCGCACAGTCTACATTTCCTGTGACCAAGACCGGAGAGGTGGACATGACGGCCATCACCAGCATGTCGAAGGAAGATCTCGACAGGATTCAGAACGTTGAGGAAGCGACTACGACCATGGAGGCCATGCTGAGGACCAAACCGGACAGGAGACCGTCGGGTTATCTGGATGATGTGCCTTCTTCGAAATCTCCTCGTACTCTTTATAAGGAGGATATGGAGAGGATGAAAGGTATGAATTACACACGTGTACGTGGGAAGCGTGCGGTGGATAAAGTGATCTCCGATTTCGATGCTACCAATATCGCCGAGGCCATGATTATGTCGAGGGAGTCGGCGAAGGTGTCCGCGAAGAAACTCTATTCGGCCAAAAAGAAGAAGGAATGATGCAGGCCCCTCGACCTGCATCCTTCTCTTGAGTCTTTTCCAACCTATTTTTATATTAATCGTTCTCGAAACACTCGTTGTTGATACTATGAATAGTCATGCGAATGATATTCTGGTATGCATAGCGGATGCTATGCATACAAAAAAACAGAGAAGAATAGGAAACACGATTAATCGTTGTCGTCCGTCCATAAATCATAAATCAAAGTCCTTTCGGACAGGTCAGATTACAATCAGAGCCGCTGATTCTGATTACGTCAACGTCAACGGGTCGGATAATCCCGTGCCGAATGTCGGTGGCAATTACAACAACGACCTGAATGCAGGAGTGTCGTATTTGAATGCCAACAACAATGTGAGCAATAGCAACGACAACATCGGCTCTCGTCTGAACTTCATCGATAATAAATTCACAGTAATCCTGACCTCGGCCCTTGCCGGAACACATAACAACACAAAGATCGGCTGGTACCGTCAAAAAGGGAACGTCGGTCAGATAATGAAGGCAACGGTGATCGAATGAGGAGGATAGGTGATATCTGGCCGGATATAATAGCCGATGCCAATCTCATGGAAGCATCCGGATTGGCATGCAGATCGAGAAGGGACAAGAAAGAGGTGGCCAGATTCAAGGAAAAGGAAACAATCCTTCTGAGAAAGCTCAAGAGCTCTCTTGTCGACCACACCTATCATTCTTCGAAATACAGGATATTCCAGGTGAATGAGAATGGAAAGATACGCGATATAGCGGACCTCCCATTGTATCCCGATAGGATATTCCACTGGGCCATAGCATTGGGTCTGGAAGAAAAGTTGAACAGGAAACTGATCGACCAGACCCATGCATCCCGTCCGGGGCACGGGATACATTCCGCCGTTAACGATATCAGAAACTATATTCGCAAAGACGGAAGGATAAAGTATGCCCTCAAGACCGATGTTTCGAAATTCTTCCCGTCCGTTGATAAGAACATACTGAAGTCCAAACTAAGAGGAGCGATAAAAGACAAGGACCTGATATTCGAACTGGATAAGCTCATTGACGACTATCCGTATCCCGGACTTCCAATCGGCAACCGTACGTCCCCTATGTTCGCCAATCTGTACCTGTCGGAAATGGACCATACCATGAAAGAGATCCATCATTGTCATTACTATGTCAGGTACATGGACGACATCGTGGTGTTGGGCTATTCCAAACAATGGTTGCATCAGATCAGGAAGGTGATGTCTTCATATCTCAACGAGATCGGCCTGAAGATGAAGGAGAACTGGCAGGTTTTCCCCATAGATTCCAGAGGCATAGATTTCGTAGGCTACAGGATATTCACCGACCATATCCTTTTGAGGAAAAGGATAAAAAACAACCTGAAGAAAGCCACCGGGCGCATATTGTCCAACATCGAGAGTGACAGAAGACTGACTGAGCATGACAGGGGCACCATCGCTTCTTACAATGGCATTTTGTTGTTCTGCAATGGATACAACCTCCGTTGCAGCACGTTATCGAAGATTGAACAGAAAATGAAGGATTTGGAACCGAAGGATAGTTTCTTCTCTGCCATTTCGAACGGTTCAAAGGAGTTGACAGAATGAAGAATAAGAACAGATTTCTGTCCGTTTTCGCCGTGATGCTGATGGTCCTCTCGGCCGTCGCTGTCGTAGCCGGGACGGACAGCGACGACGTATCCGCAGCAGGCGATTACAAATATACCATCACATGGAACAGTGATGGATCATCTATAACGAGTGTGACGAATTCCAGCGGAAGTACGATGTCCCCGATAACATCGTCTTCGAGCGTCGGCAGCTGGGGGTGGGATTCCAAAGGGGAGTACGGACCTTTCAATTCGTATTATGCGGCTTTCAACACTTCCACAGGCAAGATCGATTTCCACGTCTGTGCCTTCGATCTGACCAAGAAAGTGGACGGAACGACATACACAACATCGAATTACGACATAATGTGGGTGTTGCCCAAAGTGTACTGGAGCACATCCGGTAACAGTTTGATCATCTCGAACAGCAGCGCATACGGCGGAACGGCTTATGCACACACTATCAATGGGAAGGTGTACAATTATCTGGCATACGGTGTGTATGAAACATCAGTCAGCAGCAATGTGGCATATTCTAAAACTGGTATGAGTGGAACCAATATATCTAGCAAGACTGTTCTAAAATATAACCAATATTCGGAGGCCAAGACCATCGATGGAGGTTATTCGATGCAATGGAACTGGTATCAGTATTCGTTGTACAAGTATGTTGTATTCGCCGTTCTCGGCACAATGAATTCCCAATCATTCGCATATGGAGATGTGAACGGTTCGAAGATTGCCACAGGCGGTTCCAATGTCGCTTCAACAGGATATTATGGAACGACATCGAATAAAACGACTGCCGAGAGGCTCTTCATCGAGAATGCTTGGGGCAATGTTTACGAATGGCTCGGCAACACTTTCTTCCTTGACAATGGATTGTATACCGCACAATCTTCTAAAGCACAATATTGCTATTATGGAGAATATGATGAAGATGACTATTTCTATGGTTCATGGTATACCATTAATACCGGTAATGTAGGATCTAGTGTGAGCAGTGTAAGCAGCACTAATTTCACTAACATATTTTCCTCATCTCAAGGTTATTCCACTGGTTATAAATCATATTCCGGTGCTATTTGGAAGTACAATGCACAATCTTGGGGTCTGCCTAAAACAAACGTTTCTGGTTCGTCAAGTACGGGAACATGTGATTGCGTCAGCGTCGACGGGTCGGATTGTCCCGTGCCGGCTGTCGGTGGCGTTTGCGACAGCGCCCTGCGTGCAGGAGTGTCGTGTTTGGATGCCGGCGACAGTGTGAGCGCTAGCGGCGTCGTCGGCTCTCGTCTGGCCTTCGTTTTCGACGCCGATCCGGCGGCGGGATACAACGTAAACTACAACAACAATGGTGGCTCGGGCACCATGACCGGGGCCTCGTCCGTCACATCGGTAACCCTCCCATCATGTACATTTACCGCACCCACCGGAAAGCACTTCAACGGTTGGGCGGAAGGATCCGCAAACGGTACGGTATATCAGGCAGGTACGACGAGATCCATTTCAGCGAACACCACATACTATGCTACCTGGGCTTGGAATACTTACGCTGTGGATTTCAACACCAACGGAGGCCCTGCCGTGAGCTCGCAGACCGTCACTCATGGAAACACCGCCACGGCACCCAGTACAGCACCGTACAACAACCACGGTACCACATCTGTAAACGGTACGGATATGGTCTTCCTCTATTGGTGTTCCAACTCCGGATTGACCACACAGTACGACTTCAGCACGCAGATCACCGCTTCCAAGACGATCTACGCCAAGTGGATCGATGTACTACGGTTCACTAGCGTGCCTTCGGCACAGATGGTATCGACGCCCTCAGGCAACAATGTCTACAACTTCAAGGCCCTGACAGCTAATGCCGTAGGCATATCCTGGAACCTGGGTGACGGAACGATCTACGACAACGTGGAGGAGATAGAACATGAGTTCGCTCCAGGGACCTATACCATATCCCTGACAGCATACAACTCCAACGGCGAATACACCGATTACTACACCATAACGGTGCCGGAGAGACAGGATGAGGAAAGGCATGATATCAACGAGACATTCATCCTGCTGGGTATCATCGGCTGCGTGGTCGTTGCTGTGATCGCTGTGAGGAGATTCCTGTGATGGACGGGCATAGCCCGTCCATCACTACAAACATCTTTTCCTTTCCCTTTTCTCAGATCATTTCTGCAGATCACTACGCGCTACGCTCTCTCCAAGAGAGCTCCGCTGCGGTGACCTGCGGCCAACATAACACTCTTTGAGTGTTTTCCAACCCATTTTTATATTCTATAAAGTCGCGCGTGTTATGAAAGGACAGTATGCTCTGATGGCCGTTGCGGTGCTGGCGGCCCTCATCATGATGGCACCCACGGCGTCCTCTTCGGCGGAAGGGACGCACACCGTAACGTTCTGCGATGCGGACGGCTCGGTGATCTCTACGCAGTACGTGGAGCACGGCGGGCGTGCCACGGCACCACAATTACCCGACAATGGTCTGATGTTCACAGGCTGGTCGGAGGATTATACTTATGTCGTAAGGGACATGACGGTCTACGCCACATACAACACAGAGATATGGTCAGACAGTCCGTTTGATCCCAACTATACCGTTACGCTGACCTCGACCCCTTACGGCATAGCACCGTTCAGCAACAAGACGGTCACCTCAGGCACCACATGGAGCGCATCCGGTTCCAACTTGTTGTTCTCCAATGGTTACAGTCCTGTCACCGCACCGTCCGTCTCGGGCTACACATTCGTGCAATGGCAGGATGCCAACGGCAATACTTCGGGTACGATCAAGAACAACATCACTCTGTATGCCAAATATTCGTCCAACTATACCGTGACGGGTTCGGGGACGCAATCTGATCCTTATACTTATGTGAACGTTACTGCAGAACACGCTGGAACCGCATTACGCAACAAATATGTGGCCGTCGGGAGCAGCATAACGATATCGGAGAATACCGATGGTAAATACGATTGGGCCGCGGTATCGGTCACTCCGAATCATGGTCTGACCATATCTTCAGACAATCTGACAGGGACATTGACCGGAAATTCGGGCGACACCGTCACGATAGAGGTTGATCAATGGGGTGCTGAAGGTGTAGGCGAGGACAAAATCTCATTCACCATTGTCGGAGGCAGTTCTTCTACAAACTACACCATTACATTCACCAACAGCCCCAGTGCTGGCGGTTCCACCACCTACAGCTCACTCAGCGTACCCAGCGGTACGACCTTCTGGATAGGGAACAACGACAACCAGATCAGATTCTCATACAACTCCACACTCGTCACTGCATCCGCTGCCAGCGGTTACAAGTTCAGT
>JAFSYZ010000090.1 GCA_017455785.1 Candidatus Methanomethylophilaceae archaeon | reverse complement strand
TGTTCCTCACCCCGTTCCTCAACCCATCCGGAAGGTTCCTGGGTTTGGATGGATCTGTAGGTTATATCGACCATCTGGATATGTGGTCATCAAGTGATCCTCTGACCTTCCTGACATATGCATTTGGGGACATGTTTTGTCCGCAGATCGAATCACGTTCGTTCATCCTGAACGGTTCTCAGATGGCCTTCTGCGCCAGGGATGTATCCATCGGTATCGGGTTGCTGATAGGTTCCATCATCTCATTCCTGAAGGTTGTAAGGGTGTCCCTACGCACCTCGCTGATCATCTCTGTAGCAGCCTTCGCTCTGATGATAGCGGACTGGTGCATCCAACATTTCATGTCAGTGGACCTTATACTCACAAGGGCCATAACCGGGGTTCTGTTCGGAGCATCTGTATCCATAATGATCTGCTGTTTCTTCCCTGCTGATGATAGTCACAATAATAATGTCGGATGACAATCCGTCGTTCATGGTCGGACAGGAAGGTCTGAAGAACAGAGGGTACAAATCATCGGATGTCAAGGAGAGACTGGATGCGGTACGTCAGCTGACCGGGGCCAAGTTAGAAGCGGTCACCGATTACTCATTCGATCCGGAATGTGCATCCAAGAACATCGAGAACATGATCGGTGTAACGCAGGTACCTCTGGCATTCGCCGGTCCTGTCCTTATCAAAGGCGATTATGCCGAAGGTCCGTTCCTTGTTCCCATGGCCACCACCGAGGGTGCGCTTGTAGCATCCATCTCCAGAGGTATGTCCGTCATAACGGCGGCAGGCGGTTCGAGGGTGAAGGTATTCGATGACATGATGACCCGTGCACCTGTCTTCCGTGTGGATGGAATCGACCATTCCGTGAAGGTTATCCAATGGATATGCGAACATACCCAGGACATCGATGATGCTGTCGCATCGACCACCAGCCATGGTAGATTGATCAACATCGAGACCTTCCCCAACGGACGCAGTCTTCATCTCAGATTTTCATTCCAGACCGGTGATGCCATGGGGATGAACATGGCGACCATCGCATCGGAGGCCGTCTGCAAACTGATAGAGGAGAACACCGGCGCCGTGTTGGTATCTGTATCAGGCAACATGTGCACCGACAAGAAACCGTCCGCCATCAACATGATAATGGGCCGCGGGAAGTACGTAATCGCAGAGGCGAAAATACCGAAGGATATCGTCGAGAAGAAACTCCATGCGGACGTTCCCATGATCGTCGAGACCAACGAACGCAAGAACCTCATCGGCAGTGCGATGGCAGGTTCCATGGGATACAACGCCCATGCGGCGAACATGCTGGCAGCTGTATACATCGCAACTGGACAGGATCCTGCACATGTGGTGGACGGAAGTCTCTGTATGACTACCTGCGAGGATGTTGACGGTGATTTGTATATCTCGGTAAGGATGCCCGCTATCGAGGTAGGTACCGTGGGTGGAGGAACAAGACTGCCGACGCAGTCCGCCGCTTTGGAGATGATCGATTGCCTCGGTGATGGGAAGGCGAGGAAATTCGCCGAGATCGTGGCCGTTACCGTACTTGCAGGTGAACTCTCAGTACTAGGTGCCCAGGCGGCTGGTCAGTTGGGAAGGGCGCATTCACAGCTTGGCCGTTAGGCGACCTTTATAATGTAGTCGCGCATACGCGCAATTATGCCCTTGATTAACTTCGAGTATCACGACCTCTGCTCCATGATCGGAGAGGAGGTACCGAAGAAGACGCTTATTGAAAGGATCCCTATGATCGGTGCCGATATGCATGACACCGAAGGTGATGTAGACGAGATGGGAGTGGAGTTCTTCCCCGACCGTCCCGATCTGTATTCCGTGGAGGGTCTAGCAAGGGGCATGAGGGCATTCCTTGACATAGAACCTGGAATGACCGAGTATGAAGTGGATGACAGTGATATCGACGTGTTCGTCGATGACAGTGTCAAGGACGTCAGGCCGTATTTCCGCTGCGCAGTCGTTTTGGGAGTGGAAGTGGATGATGTCCTCATCAAATCCATGATGGAGATGCAGGAGAAACTGCACATAACCATCGGAAGGAAGAGATCCAAGATCGCGGTGGGCATCCACGATCTGGACAAGGTGGAACCACCCTTCACATACAAGGCCGTAGGACCGCATGAGATCAGATTCGTTCCTCTCGCCAAGGATGAGGAATGGGATCTTGAGGAGATCCTCGAGAAGCACGAGAAGGGTGTAGCATACGCCCATCTCCTGAAGGGTATGAAGAAATACCCCATAATCCTCGATACGAACGGCAACGTGTTGTCATTCCCTCCGATCATCAACGGTGCATTGACAACTGTCACGACCAACACAAGGAATCTGTTCATAGATGTCACCGGTAACGACCTTAAAGCTGTCAAGGGTGCTTTGGACATCATCAGTACCGCCATGGCTGAGCGCGGAGGAAGGATCGTATCCGTAAATATGCACGAGAACGGGGAGGAGTTCGTATCACCTGATCTCTCGCCGTCGAGCTGGCAGTTCTCATTGAAGGATTGCGAGAAGTTCCTAGGAATCGAACTTGGACCCGAGAAGACCGTCCAGTCGTTGAACAGGATGGGTCTGGACGCACTTGTGGAAGGAGACACCGTATATGTCGAGGTTCCCAGCACAAGGCTGGACATCATGCATGTGGTGGATCTCTACGAGGACGTCGCCACAGGATACGGTTTCGAGAGGTTCGGAAAGCCCGGAACGGTTACACAGACCGTCGGTAGGTTATCCGATGTGACAGCATATTCGGAGAGACTCCGTGACATCATGGTAGGTGCAGGTTTCACCGAAGTGGTCACACTTACATTAAGCAACGAGGATGACGAATTCATCAAGGCAGGTCTACCTGTCAAGGATGTGGTCACAGTCCTCAACCCAATCACCGAGGACCACACATGTTTGAGATACTCATTGTTCCCCAGCCTGATGAGGCTGTTGAGGAGGAACATACGCCGTGACCTCCCCCAGAAGATGTTCGAGATCGGGGACGTCATCGTGAACAACGTCAAACAACGCAACATGTGTATGGTGATGATGCACTCCAAGACATCTTTCACTGAGATCAAATCGTACGCTGAGAGTGTCCTCAGGGAGATCAAGGCTGATTATCAGCTGAAACCGTCCGATTACGCCACATTCATCCCAGGAAGGGGAGCAGAGGTCATGGTTGACGGTAAAGTCGTGGGATACTTCGGTGAGGTCTCACCCAAGGTGATCATCGACTTCGAGATCAACCACCCCGTAGTGATGTTCGAACTGAATCTCCAGCCTTTCATCGAATCCACCAAGGGGGGTGTGTTCTGATGCAGGTCGGCGACAAATTCCCCGATTTCATCCTTCCAGATGAGAACGGAGAGATGTTCGACTCCAGGATGCTGAACGGCATCAGGTATATCCTGTATTTCTATCCCAAGGATAACACATCGGGATGCACCAAGGAGGCCATAGCCTTCAATGACGTCTATACAAAACTGATGATCAGGAATGTTCCGGTCATCGGTGTGAATGCGGATTCGGCAGGCTCACACACCAAGTTCAGGGAGAAGTACGGACTCAAGTTCAAGCTTCTCACTGATAAGGAGCACGATCTGATGAAGCAGATCGATGTATGGGGTATCAAGAGTGCCGGAAAGGAAGGCATCATCCGTTCCACGTTCATAATCGGAAAGGACGGGAAGGTCGAGGCCTGCTGGTATAAGGTCAAAGTCGATGGCCACGTAGAGACCGTCTACGACACCCTGAAGTCACTGATGCAGTGATTCCAGTTCTGAGGCGCATCTATCCTTCAGTTCATTCGATTCTGAGGCTTTCAGAAACAGCTCTTTAGCTTTGCCGATGGAGACATCGGTCCCTTTACCGTTCTTAAGAAGGAGTGCGGCACGGTAGGAGCCTTCAGCATCACCATTATCAGAGGCTTTCAGGTACCATTCCAATGCCTTCTCGTAGGATTGCTTCAGATTACCTGAACCTGTTTCATATAGCGTACCTAGGAACGTCTGTGCTTCAGGATAGCCGTTCTGCGCAGCTTTGGTATAGAATCTCATAGCCCTCTTGTCGATGTTTCCTGATCCCATATCGTCGTATGAGAAGAGCCAGTGGTAGAATCTACCTAAGAAGAATTGTGATTCTGCATCGTTACCTTTGGCGAATAATTCCAATAGATCAACGAAATCAGTCCCTAGTTCATCGAAGATGTCATCGATGCCGTTCAACTCCGCGATCCTGTATTCTGCCATCGGGTAATCGATGGAAGGGATCTTTTGGAACCATTGTCTTGCATCATTATTGGATGCTTCCACACCTAATCCCAGTTGATACATCCTGCCGATGCGGTACATCGCCCTATAATTATCGAGTTCCGCCGCTTTGCGATAGTATTCCATCGCATGGTCGTATGAACGGTCGACGCCCAATCCCAGTTGGTACATCCTGCCTACCTCAAGCATGGAATCGGAGTCGTTCAGCTGTGAACATCTCATGTGCCAGACGAACCTTCCATGAGGGTCGTTCTTAAGATAGAGCTCTATGCAGGCATCTATCTCGTTGATCATCCTCTGAGGATTGTCGGACGATAGTTCTACCATCCTTTTCCAGGATGATTCGGCATTGTCATCGTCCATGATGTTCATGATTCTCCAGGCATCGGTGTAATCGAGACGCTTCGCATATTCGGAGAACCATCTGTTCATATCCTCTGTGTCATCATGTGATAATGAGTGAAGTAGATACATCGCATCGATGTTTCCGGATGATGCCGACATGCTGAGCCACTTGAATCCTTCTTTGTAATCGTTATCTGAAAGATAGCATTCGCCTAAACGGAACATCGCATAGTTCATCCCACCGTTCGCAAGGTCCTTGTACAATCCTATCGCTTTGGCGATATCGTTCTCCCTGTACAGTTCGGCAAGTGCGAGTTTTGCCGGGATGTAGCCGTTATCAGATGAGGCCCTGAGGTATTTCTCATAAAGGGGATGATTGTCCTTGTTGGCAAGTGCCAGCATGTACAATTGGATACCGTCCGCGTCCCCCATCTGATGACCTCTCATACATTGAACGGACGGCTAATTGCCGTGCCTTTCCTTCCTTCTATCGGTTCAGTTTCAAAGCCGTTCGATTGGATGGTGGCTATGATCGGATGAACATTGCTTTTACTGAACAGAGGGATGCTCTCATCCTGGGAACCTTCCACT
>JAFSYZ010000089.1 GCA_017455785.1 Candidatus Methanomethylophilaceae archaeon | reverse complement strand
TTTGTACACACTGTGTGCGAAATCTTTTTTTACTGTCGTGGAGCCATTATCCTATCCTTTTTAGAGTGTGTGATGACCGTGCATGCGAATGGTATGAGAAGGAGGCTACGGAGGATATTTGGTCGGTACGTACGCTGCAACGTAATGTTGATTCTCAGTACTATTATCGCATCGTAAGCTGTTCACACGAGGCCAGTAAGGAGGATTTCGGAATCGATGACGAGTGTCAATGATAGCGGGCGCATCCGACAATAATAATATCCTTTAATTCATACACGGGCTAGGTGCTTGCCATGAAGGTAAAGGTCGGAATCAACGGATACGGAACAATCGGAAAAAGGGTCGCCACAGCTGTCAACCAGCAGGATGACATGGAGATAGTCGGTGTGACCAAGACGAGGCCCACATACGAGGCGAAACTCGCGGTCCAGTTGGGCTATCCATTGTATGTACCGGCCGACAAGATCGAGGATTTCAAAGCTGCAGGCGTGGAAGTCGCCGGAACCGTGGAGGATCTCTGCGGAAAGGTCGACATAATGGTGGACTGCACTCCCGGAAAGCTCTCCGAGGAGTACAAGGCACTGTACACGAAATACGGCATCAAAGCGATCTGGCAGGGAGGGGAGGACCACAGCCTCACAGGCATATCGTTCAACGCCCTCGCCAACTACAAGGAGTCATGGGGCGCTCAGTTCTCCCGTGTGGTATCATGCAACACCACCGGACTGCTGAGGACACTGTTCCCGATCGACAGCAAGTACAAGATCAAGAACGGGTACGTCACACTCATCAGGAGGAGTGCGGACCCCAACGACAGCAAGGCAGGACCTATCAATGCCATCGAACCTGTGGTGAAGATACCGACCCACCACGGTATAGATGTTCAGTCGGTCCTTCCATGGATCAACATCCAGACCATGGCGGTGAAGGTACCTACCACGCTCATGCACATGCACACTGTCGCCTTGGAACTCGGTGCCGAACCCAGCACACAGGAGATCATCGACCTGTTCAAGCAGACACCCCGTGTGAAACTCGTGAAGAGCAAGGACGGTGTCAAGTCCACAGCGCAGATCATGGACCTGGCCAGGGAGATCGGAAGGACCCGCGGTGACATGTTCGAGATCGTCGTCTGGGAGGATGGCATAAAGATGGTCGGCAATGTTCTGTATTACTACCAGGCGGTCAACCAGGAGAGCGATGTCATCCCCGAGAACGTGGACTGCATAAGGTCCATGTGCAAGCTCGAGGAGGATCCCCTCAAGTCCATCGCCAAGACCAACAAGGCCATGGGTATCTGAAGGTAATCACATGAAGGATTTCCACACACTCGAGGATTTCAACTACAGGGACAAGACCGTACTGCTGAGGGTGGACATCAACTGTCCCCTTGACAAGGGTACGCTGAAGATAATCAACGATGCCAGGATCAGACGTGTCGTCCCCACCGTGCGCGAGCTCATGGGAAAGAGGGCCAAGGTCGTCATACTGGCACATCAGAGCAGGAAGGGCAAGTGGGACTTCATCTCCCTGGAGCAGCACGCTGAGAGACTGTCCAAGAACCTGAACTATCCGGTGAAGTATGTGGACGATGTCATAGGCGACAAGGCCAAGGAAGCCATCAAGAACCTCGGTTCCGGTGAAGTACTGTTACTCGGTAACGTGAGGGGATTGGATTCCGAGACCGCCAAGATCGACATGTTCGGTCACGCGGAAGGAGAATTGGTCAAGGAACTCACACCGTTGATCGATTACTACGTATGCGACGCATTCGGTGCGGCCCACAGGTCGCAGTGCTCACTGGTCGGATTCCCTGTGAAGGTACCTTCCGCATCAGGCAGACTGATGGCGAAGGAGATCCATGCACTCAAAGCGATTTTCGATGAACCAAGAAGGCCTTCCGTCTTCATTCTCGGAGGAGCGAAGTTCGGGGATGCGTCCGAGATGATCGACCATGTCCTCGGTACGGGAATGGCCGACACCGTCATCTTGGTGGGATTGGCAGGCAATGCGTTCCTCCATGCACGCGGCATAGAGCTCGGAGAGGCATCCACGGAGATCCTCAAGGAAGAGTTGACAGAGGAGAATATCCAGGCTGCCAAGGATACCATGTCCAAGTACGGGCAGAGGGTCCTGCTTCCAATCGATGTGGCGGTCGAGCGTGACGGTAAGAGGGTATCCGTCCTTGTGGGTGACCTTCCGGTCAAGGAGGCCGCATTGGACATCGGTGACGAATCCATAGACAAGTTCGTCAAGGTGATAATATCATCAAAGACATCATTCATGTCCGGACCCGCCGGAGTGTACGAGAAGGAAGGATTCGGCAAAGGAACGAAGGCTCTCCAGGAAGCGATGATCGAGTCCAGGGGACAGTCTGTCATCGGAGGAGGACACACAGTCGGTGCAGCCGATACATTCGACCTCACGGACAGGTTCTCGTACGTTAGTACGGGAGGCGGAGCGTTGGAGACCTTCCTGCTGGGACAGCCGTTGCCGGTCATAGATGCCCTAAAATACAGTTACAATAATCTGTGAACATGAGCTTCTCGGTCCATAACGTAGGTTGTGTGAGTGGAGGCGAAGCCTTCCTCCTGTTGGTAGACAGCGGAAAGACTGCACTCATAGATTCCGGTTTCCTGTTCACCGCCAAGGGTACTGTCAAGAAGATCAGTGATATTCTGGGCGACAGACCATTAGACTACATCTTGCTGACACATTCACATTATGATCACGTTTCCGGTTCCGTTGCGGTGAAGAAGAGATGGCCCGATGCCAAGGTCGTATCGGCGGAGCATGCCGCGGATGTCTTCAACAAGCCCAATGCGGTCAAGACGATGATGAAGCTCAACCGTGCCGCTGCGATAGCGTTCAGGAAGAGCCCGTTCTTCATGGGCAACCTGAAGGGATTGCATACGGACATCAGGGTGAAAGAGGGGGACATCATCGACCTCGGAACGATGAGGTTCAAGGTCCTGGAGTCCCCTGGTCATACATGGGATACAATCGCGTTCTGGTGTGAGGAGGAAAGGTTCCTGATCGCCAACGAGACGCTAGGTGTCTTCGCCAGTGCGGAGGACATCGCTCCCGCTTGTCTAGTCAGCTGCAAGAGGACGTTGGATTTCATACACAGAGTGAAAGAGCTTGATCCCGACAAGATACTGATGCCTCATTATGATGTGGTCTACGGTGATGATTGCAGGAAGACCACATTCATGGCCGAGAGGGATACCGAGAAGATGAGGGACATCATCCTTGAGAATTACGACAACGGGAAGACCGAGGAAGAGATCAAGCAGATCGTCAAGGATATCATTTGGGTCGGTCCGATGAGGAAGGGTCAGCCCGAGGCCGCCTTCGACCTCAACAACAAGTACGTCGTACCGACGATAATCAAGGAATACCGTTCCTCAAAATGATTATAAAAAGTGTATGTAAGGGTGCCCGAAGGCACCCTGATCACACATCGAGTGTGAATGCCTCCCCTGTATTGGGAAGGATCACGTTGTAATCTGCCAGGTCGTCAAGGAACTCCTCCCTTGTCTCCGAGTGCATGATTATGACGTTCTTCGGATCGCAGCCCTTCACGAAGTCCACGATCTCCTTGTGGTCCGCGTGTGCGGAGAAGTCATATTTCTGGATCTCACAGTTGATCTTGTAGATCTCTCCCTCGATCTTCACGCATCTGTCCTCAAGCAGGAGCCTTCCGTTGGTGTCCTCCGCCTGGTACCCTACCAGGAGGATGGCGTTCCTCGGGTCGTCCTTGAGGCGGTTCAGGTATCCGAGTACCGGTCCGCCGTCGAGCATTCCGCCGGTGGTCACGATGACCTCGGCCCTGGATGCGTCCTTCCTCATGTTGGCGTTGCGTACCTCGTTGAACTTCATCTTGGCCTGTTTGAGCGCCCTCGGGTCGGCCAGGTATTCAGGGTAGTCGAGGAACAGTCTCGTCACGGACCTTCCCATGCCGTCCACCCACATCTCGTAGCCCTCGTTCCTCAGGAGCATCATGATCTCCTGTGTACGTCCGACGGCGAAGCTGGGTATGAGCACTGTGCCGCCACGGTCAACGACCTCGGCGACCTTGTTGAGGAACTCCTTCTCGACGGTCTTCCTGTCAGGGTGGAGCCTTCCTCCGTATGTTCCCTCGACGAACAGGTTCTCGCAGTCTACCGGTTCAGCACCGTCCACGAGCCTCTGCTTCAGTGTGTGTATGTCACCTGAGTACAGAGTTTTCGTGTCCACGCCGAACTCGAACATCGTTGCACCCGGGACGTGTCCTGCAGAGTGCATCGTCACCTCTATCTTTCCAAGATCGAAGGTGTCACCGAATGTCATCGGGACGACGTTCTTCATCGTCCTCTCGATATCGCCTGTGGTGTAAGGCAGTGGATAGTCCTCCGCTTTAGCGATCTTCAGGGAATCGTACATCATGATCTCACCGATCTCTGCCGAGAGCGGTGTGGTGAAGAGCTCGCATCTGTCCCTTCCGCAGATCTGCGGTACCATACCGCAGTGGTCCAGGTGGCAGTGTGTGAGCAGAAGATGGTCTATCCTCATGTTGGTGGGCATGGGATACTCCGGCGGTTTCGACGGACTCATACCGTATTCCACGAGCAGTCTCTTCCCTGCTCCTTCTATTGTCATCCCCATACGGCCTACCATATCTGCGCCGCCGAGGAATCTGAATTTCATTTCCATTGGCTATGTCTCCTTTGTTTTGTATGGTTGCCTCCGATGTCTGGAGGACTTTGTGAGAAGAGAACGGACATCCGTCCTCTTTTGACTGCGAATGAGTGAATGCGCCCACGGGCGCGTGATAGTGATGTTAAACACTATATAAAACCAATATATAAAGCAGATAGGTTGCAGGCTTCTTCATTTATATAGTACGATTCAGATATACCACTGTCGACAAAAGTCGGCGTGGGATGCATTTGAAGGACAGGTCTTACGGCGCTTCACGTAACGTTGGCGCCATGCTGAAGGACGCGGCCGATACCGTACTGGGTACCGGTGCGGACAGCGCGAAGAGCGCATACGACACACGCTCAGGCATACTCCTGACGTTCCTCCTGCTGTTCGTGGCGGGATGGATCCCCATGTTCGGGCAGATGATCGCCGGGTACGTGGGTGGAAGGAAGGCCGGATCACCCTATAGGGGGTTCGGTGCCACAGCGATAGCCACGTTCTGCATGCTCCTGGTCCTTGTCATCATCTCTGCGATACTGCAGTCCATAAACGCCGCATTGATGACCAATCCTGAGGCTGAAATAGCTACATTGAAGGAATCGTCACCGTTCCTGGGTCAGATGGCGGAGATCGCCATCGGTTACATCAGGGAGATATTCGGCGGTGCCAACATGACCATCGACTTCGGCATGTACATGCTGACCATAGTCTTCGGTGTCATCGGAGGTGTTCTTGCGGATCAGAGCAGGAAGGAGATGAGGCTCATTGTCGCCGAGACCACCAAGGTCAATGGAAGGCGCCACCGCTCGATAGACCTCTACAGGAAGGGCAGGACGCTCGCCTTCGAGACCTACGAGGATTATCAGAACATCGCCGTAAACACCATGGCGATGCAGACCCGTAAGAGACCGGTGAAAAGTTCCGAGCCCAAATCCGCAGTCGTAACAGGAACTTTGGACAGCACACCCGTAGTCATGTCAACGCCAACATCCACCGCTGCAGCGGAAGTGCCAGCTGATGATAATCCGTTCAGTGACATCATCCACATGCAGGAGAAGAAGGCCGAACCCGTGGCGGAGAAGGTGTCCGAGACGGCCGAGGATATCTCCGACTGTATTTAGTCGCGTACGTACGTACGCCTGACATACAATTTTATAGTCTCATCAGTTAACCTGTTGTATTAGAAGAGGCTGATCCACTTGTTTTGTTCAAAGTGCGGTTCTATGATGTTCCCCAAGGAGGGGAAGTATGTTTGCTCCAACACCAGTTGCGGTGAGGAGAAGGAGATCGGCGAGAAGAAGGAATCCTTCAAGACCGAGTCGAAGGCGAAGGAGACGACGATCATCAGT
>JAFSYZ010000088.1 GCA_017455785.1 Candidatus Methanomethylophilaceae archaeon | reverse complement strand
ATATCCGACTCGGTCATCCCCCTCTTATTGATCAAGGAGAGGAGGACCGTGTTCAACAGGATGAAAAAGGAACCTCTCTGGGCGCTGAGGGAGCTGGAGAAAAAAGGATTCAGGAGATTCATCATTATGGACACGGACGGTAATCTGGAACTGAATGATTGGAAGGACCTTTCAGGATACGAGGTACTTCCGTATTCTGAAACTATAACAGACGAGGAGTTCTCATCCATAGGGATGAATGATGTTCTCAGATGCCTTCTCTGAGTTCCTCTGCCACCTGTTTGCCGAATTTGTAACCGGCCTTAGCGACCTTGGAGATGTCGTTCTCATCGGTGCTGTCCACAAGCGACTCGCCCACCCATCTGCATCTGGTCGCGAACGCGAATGCCCTTGCGATGCTTATGATGTTCTCGAACCTGGGATTCCTCGACCCTCCGTTGCATATGAGCGCCACGGCTTTCGATGATTCGGGTTCATCTATCGATTGCCACCTGCATTGGAACCTATCGATAACCTGTTTGATTATGGATGACGGTCCGGAGAAATATACCGGGGTGGCTATGATGAACAGATCGGAGTCATCGAATGCATCGTAGATGATCTGCATGTCATCGTCCTGATGACAGATTCCATCATCCACACACCTGTTGCATCCGTTGCAGTGGTTGATCTTTAGTGTAGCGGGTCTTATCGTATCGACCTCGTATCCCTCTTCCGTGAGGGCCTCCGCTACGGACTGGGCCTGCACCTCGGTGTTGCCCTTCGTTCTGGCACTTCCGATCAATATGGTCGCTTTCATCAGTACTGCTAGTATGATAAACAATTATAACCTTTAGCCCCCATATCTCAGTGTCTGAACAAGGTGTAATGATGATCGAGACTGTCGATTTCTCAAAGACCAAGGGTATGGTCTTCCCAAGGAACGTTCTGATCGGACACAACACGCTGCCCCAGGTAGCCGACATGTGTGATGATTTCAACTTCAGGAATGTCGGGATGATGATCACAGGCAATTCTACGTACAAATCCGCGGGAAAGCTTGTAGAGGAGTACGTAACAGACAGGAAGTATTCATTATCCGTATTCAAAACGGACATAGCGACCACAGCTAATGTCGAGGAAGCGGTCAACCTCGGTAAGGAGACGAAATCGAAATTCATCCTTGCGGTAGGCGGGGGCAGTAAGATCGACATCGCCAAGTTGACGGCGAAGAAGCTCAAGATCCCGTTCATCAGTATCCCTACCTCAGCATCACACGATGGTATCGCATCGGGACGTGCATCCTTGAAAGAGGATATGGGTCCGAAATCAGTCGATGCGACATCACCCATGGGCATCCTGGCGGATACAGGGATCATTCTGAAATCACCTTACAGATACTTGGCATCCGGATGTGCGGATGTCATCTCGAATATGACGGCCTTAAGGGACTGGGATTTTGCAAGGAGGATCAAGAACGAGGCATACAGCAGTTCCGCGGCTTCTTTGGCGGAGATGTCTGCTACAACCATTATCGACAATTCCAAACTCATCAAACCGGGATTGGAGGAGAGCATATGGATCGCCATGAGGCCGATAATCATATCCGGAATCGCGATGGCCGTGGCAGGCAGTTCCAGACCGACGAGCGGTGCGGAGCACATGTTCTCCCATGCTCTGGACATATATCATCCGAGTAAGGCCATGCACGGAGAGCAGTGCGGTGTCGGTGCGATAATGATGATGTACCTTCACGGAGGCAACTGGAGACTTCTCAGGGATGCCCTGAAGGATATCGGTGCACCCACAACGGCGAAAGAGCTCGGGATCAAGGATGAGGATGTCGTTGATGCACTGGTGAAGGCGCGCGGCATAAGGCCGGAGAGATTCACCATCCTAGGGGACAACGGTCTGTCCGCGGAGGCTGCTGAAGCGGTCGCCAGTAACACCATGGTGATATGATGGTCCTGATCACATTGATTGGAGAGGATCAGGCCCGCATCGGTAACAGGTTCTATTATACAGGCCCACAGACCGAGTGCAGGGACTGCAAGCTGAAAGGTGTGTGCTTCAATCTCGAACCGGGGCATCAGTACGAGGTCACCAGTATCAGGGATACCAAGCACGAGTGTGAGATCTATGATAACGGTGTCAGGGTCGTGGAGATAGAGAAGATCCCCACTCTTGCCACTGTGAAGAAGAAGTATGCCATCGAAGGCGGCATGATCACATACGAGAGGAACGACTGCGGGAGGCTCGGATGCGACAACTACAAACTATGCCACCCCATTGGTCTTAGAGATGGTGACAAGAGAACGGTCGATGAGATCGAGAGGGAAGTAGAGTGCCCCCTCGATGAGAAGTACGTCCTCGTAAAATTATCGTAAATAGAAGAAGAACGGGGATCGACCCCGTTCGTTTCAGAATTTCTCTCCCGTGATCCTTTCGTACATGTCCACGTACAGTTTGCTGACGCGGTCGATGACTTCCTGAGGGAGTGCGGGGATATCCGGTTCGGGCTTTCCTGCATCGCGTGCATCGTACAGAGCCTTATGGTATCCGGACTCACGGTAGTGCTGGCGTACGAACTCCTTGGAGAGCTGCACGATTCTTCCCTTCGCGAATTCCTCTGCATCCCACCAGCGGTCCTCATCCAATGTTCCGAATGTGTCGATGACCATCAGTTTTCTGTTCTCGTCGAAGGCGAACTCCTTCTTCCCATCACAGTGGATGAGCCCTCTCTTGGAGCATTCCCTGTCGATTATCGCATCGATCTTCAGTACGGTGCTCTTGATGTTCTCAAATTCCTTATCTGAGAGTCCCGCCATCTTCTTGGCCTCATCATCGGTCAGGTTCTCATCGTGTTCCTCCAGTTTCGTGGTGCACTCGATGAACGGCTTCGGGAGTTTCTCCCCTTCCTTGACCACATGGTCTGCCGGGAATCCCAGATCTTCCGGCTTCACCTTTCCGGATTTGATCCTGTCCATGAGCGAGCCTGCGGCGTAGTACCTGCAGATGACCTCCAGTGGGATCAGGTAGTTCTTGGTGTTCCCGTCGATCTTGCTGTAATCCCTGATGACCTGCACTCTTTTGACCCTCATTCTGTTCGCAGAGGGTTCGGAGATGTAGTGGTTGTTGATGCCTTCTTTGGATAGCAATCCGAACCAGTACTTGGCGGTCCTGCACAGTGTCTCTCCTTTGTGCGGGATCTGTGATGGGATTATCTTGTCGAAAACGGATATGTTATCGGTGAAGACGAACTCCAACT
>JAFSYZ010000087.1 GCA_017455785.1 Candidatus Methanomethylophilaceae archaeon | reverse complement strand
CATTCACCGCGGCCACGAAATTCTACGACATGGACAAGAGGGCCAAATGCAACGAGCTCATGACCGGCGCATTCGCCATAGGCTCCCTGTTCGGAACATGCACCGGATATTTCCTCACTGACAACTTCAACTGGAGAGCGGGATTCATAGTGTTCTCCGCATTGATGCTCATAGGATTCATCATCGCGTGGAAGTTCCTCCCCGAAGAGGAGATCAAGGGCGGTAGGACGGATGTCACCGGCATCATACTGGTGGCGGCGGTTTTCGGTACCGCCACCGCATTCACCCAGATGGTCACCGTGGAATTCGACCTGATCAGTCTGCCGTCGTTGATATTCGTCATAGTGATCATCGCGCTCACGATACTGCTGATGCGCCACTCGTACCGTTCCGACGACCCGCCGGTCCCCGTCCACAACAGGTACTACCACGTGGTCATGACGGTGCTGATGTTCATGTTCAGCCTGTGCGGTCTCGGACTCATCACGTACTTCTTCAAGCTGTACCTCACATACTACGAGTTCGACATCTACAAGGCCAGCACGATGTTCCTGGTGATGCTGGCAGGTGCCGCGATAACATCCATGCTCAGCAGCCGTTTCATCTACAGGACCGGAGCGAGACCGTGGATCGTCATGGGTTCGGCCATAGTCACCATAGGGCTTATGCTGACCAACCTCATCGCCAGCAAGGGCGTCGTATGGATGGGGGTGTCCCTGTTCGTGTTCGGATTCGGTCTCGGATGCATCGTCACCGAGATCCTCTGCGCCATGCAGTCCATCATGCCCAAGGAGGATTCGGGACTGCACACGTGCAACCTGATGGCCATCCGTATGGTCGGGATCATGGTCGGAAGCGCACTGATCGGTTCGTACATCAACGCGGTGCTGGACAACAACAGGGATTCGACACCCGTGGACCTCTCGGCATCGGACAACCTGGCGAATACCTTCATGGGCAAGATCGTGGAGGGCCTGGACTACGTGGCCAACACGCTGGCCGACGGTTTCCTCACCACCGCCGTGGTGTTGGCGATGGTGACATCGTTGCTGACAGTGTTGGCACATACCCTCGGAAAGGACGATATCGAGGCCTTGGCAGAGAACGAGGCATCGAAGGGACCCGAGACTGCCGAGACGGAATGATCTAAATCAATTAATGAACGAGGAGACAAAAACCCCTTCATTCAATTTGAAATCAAATATCTGTAGAGATCGTCAATAATCGGCTGTTCCAAATGGAATTGAATCCCGACTTCGACACATACGCCCGATTGAGACCTAGCTATCGCTGAGATTGTTCGTTATCCGCAGGCCTGCGTCTCGTTTCCACTTACGGAAACGAGTGCTCAGAAGACATCCAAACGGGTCTGATTTCCCCGGATTCCTCCCATTTTACCCTTTATTTTGGCTCTCAGAAGCCTGATCAGGGGCACGAAATTGCTGAATATGCGTCTCTTCGGCTCTCCTTCCCTCACCAAAACCGTAAGTGAGAACGAGCCCAGTTCCTCGCATATCGATTCCGCCGTCCTGCCCCTGTATTCAGGATGGAGGAACCGTATCATGGAGATGCAGAAAAGGGCCAGGAAACTTATGAGGATGCGGCCCTTGATCGCCATCTCATTCGTGCATCTGGCCGGTCTCCAGTCTATGCCATGTTTGAGGTCCCTGAAGGCGCTCTCCACCTGGTTCCTCGCACGGTACAGTTCGATGGTCTTCTCAGCTGTCAACGGACGGTTCGTCAGGAGCACGAATAACCCCTCACGGCCGGTGACCATACGTTCCACCGCATGGTCTATGGCCTCTTCCTTCGAGAAACAATCAAGCGGGAACATGTACGACAATCTGGTGTCCACGAAACAGTTGGAGTTCCTGTACTTCTTCCGCGGTTTCTTCCCGGCATCGATGTTCTTCCGGATGATCTCCATCTCCTCCCAATCGCGTTCCGCCTTCCTCCTGTATCTCGCGAGAACATCTGCCCTGAGCTTCTCGTTCCTGAAGATGTATCTCCTGCGCTTCAGATTGCCTTCTATCAGCTGATACGACAGGATATCGTCGATCTTCACCCAATCTCCCCTGTGCTTATCGACGAACCTGTCATCGGAAGTGTTCAGCTGCAGCCTTGTCACGAATCCTACGCCCTCCTTGTCCAGGAGGGCCGAGTTCTTACGGCTGTATGCGCCGTTGTCGAACACGATCATCGCATCTTCGGGAAGAAGATGCCTGATCTGCCCGAAAGTGTCCTCGAAGTGCGTGACATCAAGGATATTGCCTGCGTTCACGGTGAGTCCCACAGGCATTCCCGATTCCCTGTCCATGCTCAACCCTATCGTTACCTGTGGCCTGTCTGGCCTGTGGTCCCTCGAATAACCGACCCTCACGATACCCTGTTGGGGGGCCTCGAAGAACAACGAGGTCCAATCCATGAAGACGGTGTCCATCTTCACGCCGTATTTCTTCTTCAGGACTCCGCCCAGATATTTCACGATCGCATCGGAGTTCTCTCCTAGCCTTTCCACGGTACGGTACACCGACCTCGGTGCGTTCGCATCGAGCCCATATTCCTCCCGCACCACATCCTCCTCGAGGATCCTGTCGATTCTGTTCACGGAGATGCCTGTCATCTCTACGGAATTAGCAACCAATGCCGCCGTCTCTGCGGCAACGGAGTTGCCTTGCGATCTCTTCAGTCCGTCGAGAAAACCATCCAATCCCGTGTCAGAAAATACGGCATCCACCACGGTCTTGTTGCCCATGGTCATGGTGACGTTATCGTTCGGTTCCGGTATCCTTGCGTGAATCTTGTTCCTGTAATTGGTCAAGCGACATCCTTTTCCCGCCAAACCTCAGGTTCCGCGAACCGTACCTTTATGTTCTTGCAAACATACAGGAAAGACGGCCACGGGGCCTGTTTGGGGTTTGGTCACTTCTAACATCCCGTGACCACTTATGATTCTTTGCCAGCAATCCGCGAAAACAAAACTGACTCAGGATTGCATTACAACCTAACTGTCAGACGCGGGTTTGACAAAAATCACTTCCGATTTATGGTCGATTTACTACCCGATAGACCATATAAATAAACAAAACAGCCCTTTTATTCTACTAATATCAATAATGATTTTCTTAGCATTCACTAAATTTAAATGTAATTATCATAAAACTATCAATGTTATTGCTGGAACAACGTTTGGCATCTATCT
>JAFSYZ010000086.1 GCA_017455785.1 Candidatus Methanomethylophilaceae archaeon | reverse complement strand
GAATGTGCAAGTCATTAATAGGGTTGGCGCATTAGTGTCCGACATGGACGAACTGACGTTGCATGAGTACGGAAGCATGGAATTCGATAACGCTGTTGCGATCATAGGTTTCCCCAGCATCGGACTCGTCAGTTCCATAGCCACCAGTTTCCTCGCCAAGGAACTGGACATGAGCCTTGTGGCGGGAATAACATCATCTGCATTCCCACCCTATGCGATAGTCCAGAACGGAGTCCCCATGCCGCCTGTCAGGATCTACGGCTGCACAAGGACCAACGAGTGCGGGGTGGACTGTGACAGTATAATCGTCCTCACATCGGAGTTCATCCCGAAACCCGAGAGCTTCATGGACCTCGCGGATCTCATAGTACAGTGGTGCCGCAGGAACAACGTGCACACGATGATCACACTGGACGGCATAGTGCAGTTCAGTCCAGATTCTTACAATATCATAGGTGTCGGTTCGACCGATAAAGCACGTAGGATGATGGAGGAGTTGGGAATCGAATCGTTCAATGACGGATTGGTCAGGGGATTATCAGGTATGATCCTTCTAAAGGCAGCCAATGAGGATTTCGACGCCATCTCGCTGCTCGGTTCTGCGAGACAGGATGCACCCGATCCGAGAGGTGCCGCCAAGATCATGGAAGCACTCTCGAAGATACTTCCTGAACTGAAGATCGACCTGGAACCCCTATACACAGAAGCGGAGGAGCTCGAGAAGAAAATGCTCCGTCAGAACTCACAGTCCTACGACAACAGGGACATCTACGGGTGATACGATGCACTTGGTACCGAAGGAATTCTTTGTCACATCCAGCTCGGCGACGAGCGAGGTATCCGGTCTGAACGCGTTCGACAGGGCACTGATCAAAGCCGGAGTCGGGGAACAGAACCTCGTATCCGTTTCATCGGTCATACCTATCGGTGCCATGATGGCGGAAAAGAAGGATATGCCCATGGGAGCGGTCACCCACTGTGTGCTTGCACAAATGAGGGGCACTGAAGGTGAGATGATCTCCGCCGGGATCGCATACGCGTTCAGGAAGGATGGGAAGGGCGGATATGTGGCGGAAGGCCACCTGCATGGTTCCAAACAATCCCTCCAGGCGGACCTCAAATGGAAGATGAACGAGATCGCCAGGGCCAGAGGTGTGGAGTTGGAAGAGATCAACTACATCATGGAAGAACTGGAGATCCCCGTCGACAACTACGGTTGCTGCGTCGCAGCATTGGTATTCACGGAGTATCAGTAGATGTACGGCATCATATCCTGTTCCGGCTGTCGGAGGAAGAGGATCATCGACCTTTATGACAAATCGACGAAATGTCCGTACTGCGGTGCAGTGGCCGTTACGAAAGACATGAACATCCTCTACAGGGACGAGGATCAGAACGTTGTCAGGGATGCGTTGGAGGCATCCTCGGGATTCGTCCCTGAGAAGAAACATATCGACGAGAACATAGACCCCATGTCATCGTTGGAATACAAGGTGGAGCACACATCGGACACCAAGGAGAAGATGCGCATCATAGCCGAGGGCCTGACAAGGATCAAAGGTACCTTCACCGAGGAGGATGTGGAATCGTTGGTCCCCGGTAAAGGCGAGAAATACATCAAGGCTATGCTGACCGAGTGTATGATCTATGAGACGAAGTACGGTCATTATAAGATGTGAATCACTTCAGTCCGGGGATGTCGTTACGTGTCTTACCGTTCATTTTCAGGACATCATCCACGACCATCGGCAACTTGACGTAGATGGTCTTGTAGAACACATATCCCACAACGATCGCTGAAGCGATCACGGCGATGTACATTATCCACTCGTTGTTACCCATGTAGAACGGAACGACGAGGGCCTGACATATCGCATTGATCAGTATGTTCTTGAGGACGAACTCCATCGGTCTGCGCCTTGCTACTCCCTCTCCCATCATCGTACCTGTGCTGGTGTTCAGGAACAATGCCTGCATCGCTATCACTACGATGATCACTACCGAAGCTACATCCGAGATATCGAGACCTTTGCACCAGTAGTAGATGGTACCGAATGCCATCGCGGCACCTATTCCGAGACCCAGGCCGAATCCGTAGAAGATGGAATCCGAGAATCCCACGAACCTCTTCAGATTCATCGTGACCAGTTTGGCCAACTCTACTATCGCACCGAACAGGATGGCGACAAGCAATCCCATACCGGGAATGGCGTAGAACGTCCACAGATATGTGTACAGAACAAAGAGGATCGTACCTTCCACCAATCCGACGGCGAACAGCATGAAGAGCCTGGGATCGCTGAAGAAAGGTTCCTCCACCGAAGGGTAGGTGTACCTTTTGAGTACCACGTACATCACGATCAGTGCGGCGCCCAATCCTATCAGGCCTGCCAATCCCATGCTAGCTTCCATGCAGGTTCCTAATGCCACCTGTATTTTAATTATTACGCCTGAGAACAGTAATCACACTATCTTGTCGTAATAGTGTGCGACCATACATGACGACTCGCACCTGCCGCATGAATTGCACTTGTTGGAATCCACATGGAACCCGTCCTTGATGGTTATCGCGTGACGCTGGCACTTCTTTGCACAGATGCCGCATGATGTGCACATCTGTGCCCTCAGTAATGCTTTAACGGAACGCTCGAACAAGTTTTTAGCATCATCAAGGGATTTGGAGGTCACCGACACCTGCCCTCCGCCGAAAAGCTTGGCGGTACCGTTCTTGGTCTTCACAAGGGCGATCTCGAACTCCGATGAATAGCGGACGTCGCCGACGGTCCTCAGGGCATCCTCCACGGATGAGAAGTCCTTTGACCTCGGTACCGATACGATAGCCTCCACGGAATAACCGCCTGCAGCACAGGATGACGCTCCCTTGAGCATCTTCATAGACGGTCCCTTCACCTTGGTAGGCTTCACCCTCAGGTCCATGTCCTCCGACAGTTTGACCATCTTCGGAGGCAGTACCTTCCACCTCCAGAATCCCATGTCCACGAACTCCTTGGGCAATCCCCTATCCTCAGCGTACCTGTAGAGATAATCGGACCATTCCTTGTGCAACTCGGGATGTATGCGGCCG
>JAFSYZ010000085.1 GCA_017455785.1 Candidatus Methanomethylophilaceae archaeon | reverse complement strand
TCCAACCACATCATGTTCGCAACGGACAAGATCTTCGAGGAGATCTACATCCAGGAACTCTCCTATTGGGGTGAGGGCATGACCATGGCGATGTACAACGAACACCTGAAGGAGAAAGGAATACAGCCCTTACCGAAGGTCAAGGGAACGCCCACCGTACACCGTGTGGTGGAACGTGACATCCAGGATTACGGTGAATACGGACTTACCATCCTGAATGATATCGGTACCGAACTCGTTGGCAAATTCGAAGGATGCAACAAATGCGGAAAATGCGTGAGGGAATGTCCGGAGCACGCATTATCGATGGATGACGACGGAACGTTCAGGATACAGACCAAAAACTGTCTCGGTACAGCCTGTTACAGATGTCAGATGCAGTGTCCGCAGAAGGTTTACAGTTACGACAAACTGAGAATGATCTGATATCAAAGGATAAGTGAGCCCGCAAGGGCCTCCTTCATCCCTTCTCCTGTCTTTCCGGAAACCATGTAGATCTGGACACCGGGGCAGGTCTGTCTCAACCATGATGATATCTCGAATATGGTATCGAATTCGACCGTATCGATCTTATTGATCCACAGAACATTGGATTTGGATATCTGCATCCTTAGGAAATCGCCTTTCTTCTCCAACAACCCGGCGAAACGTTTTGCATCGACTATGCCGATGATCGTGGTGGCCTCCTCATCCACGGTTCCCCTGATGATCTCCACTACCTTGTGAGGAAGGGCCAGACCTGTAGGTTCGATGATCACTACATCAGGCTTCATCTCGGTCTCGATATAGCGCATAGCGGCCTGCAACGAACCAGTCAGCGAACAGCAGATGCATCCATTAGCCAATTCGACGGATTTCAGACCGTTGTTCTCCAGGACCATACCGTCGACACCTATCTCCCCGGATTCGTTCTCCAGGATGACGACTGTCTTACCTTTGTCAATATAGGCCTTCGCCATCTCGATGAGCAACGTGGTCTTCCCACTTCCGAGGAAACCGCCGACTATGTGTATGATCATAATGTCTGGCACATGTTATCAGGATTTAACAATAGCGAAACGGTGGAGTAACATTTAGATTATCAATAGGTCCGTTTTTCATTATTTCTATCCACACCGACAACATGAAGTTAATGAACAAGAGCCGGTCCTATCGAACCATTTCGATTACAGATCCCTTTTCCTCCAAAGAGGCTGACCTTTCCGGTCCACCTGTACAATCACATGGCGAATGACTGAGAACAAATCTTTGCAGGCGATTGCGATGTGAAATCCACATGGGGACAGGAACTCAAGTAGCTAAGTGCATACCCCAGGCTATATTATTTAAAATAGCCAGTCATATCTCATACTATGTCGGAAGAAATTCTCACTCACGAGAATATCGATCCGCAGAGCCGTAAGAAGATCATGATCGGAATCGCACTCGCTATGCTTGTAGCGTGCTTCGACGGTTCAATAACGACCACATGCGGCCCCGAGATCGGTAACTCGTTCAACAACACAAGCCTTCTTCCGTGGCTTACGATGGGTTATCTGCTCTTCGAGACCATCATGATCCCGATTTCAGGAAAACTCTCTGATCTCTATGGAAGGAAGAAACTGCTGACGATCGGACTCATTCTTTTCCTGCTGAGCTCCATTGTGGCCACCATCGGTATCAGCATGGAGATCATGGTCTGTGCCCGTGCCATCCAAGGTATGGCCGGAGGTATCATGATACCCGTCTGTACGGCCGTCATTGCGGATCTGTATCCCCCTGAGGAGAGGGCGAAGATGCAGGGAACCCTCGGTGCCCTGTTCGGTATCGGATTCGGTATCGGCCCTCTGATCGGAGGAGCGCTTGCCACCATGAATATAGCAGGCATCCCCGGATGGCATTTCGCATTCGCCATCAACATCCCGCTCCTTCTGATCACAATATTCATGTGCAGGGAGAAATTCCCAATGCCCGTCGGTATGAAGGAGAAGCCTGAGATTGACTTCAAGGGTATCGCTCTGATCTCCGCACTCCTCATCTTACTGATCGTTTACTTCCAGATGTTCGGAGTGGCATTCGATGTCGTCAGCATTGAGTCGCTTGTGATGATCTTCATCATGGTCGGTATCATCGTTCTGCTCAGCAGAGTAGAATCCAAAGCAGCCGAACCCATCATCGCGCCCCATGTGCTGAAGAACCCCACTGTCAGATCGGCATCCATACTGCTGTTCCTGCTCGGATTCTCGATGATCGGTGACGAACTGTTCACATCGATGTTCCTGCAGAAGATAGAAGGGTACACCGCCATCAACGCCGGATTGTTCATGCTGTGCATGATCGTCGGTATGGCCATCACCTCGACTCTTGCCGGTAAGATGGTCGAGAAGACCGGATACAAGCCTTGGATCTTCGCAGGACCGGTACTCATGGCCTTCGGAATGGCCGGCATGTCATTCATCACCGATTTCTCAGTAGCTCAACTGGCCATCTCCGAGTTCGTGTTCGGTCTCGGTGTCGGATGTCTCATGGCATCGCTGATGGCCTGTGTACAAAACAGCTGTGAGGATTCAGAAGTGGGAATGACCACCTCCGTCGTGTCATTGTTCAGGAACATCGGATCCACCATCGGCTCGAGTGTATACACGATGATTGTGACACTTGGAATCAGTTACTATGCCATAGAACAGGGCATCACCCAATGGGCATACGAAGGAATTGGTATCCTGGAGCACCTGGGCGAAGGATTCGATGAGCAGATCAAGTTGGTCTTCACCAATTCCGTGTCGGGCGCATTCGCACTGGGTACCATCGTCCTGATAGCGGCCGCCATCATCGGAT
>JAFSYZ010000084.1 GCA_017455785.1 Candidatus Methanomethylophilaceae archaeon | reverse complement strand
CGACAAATCACTTAAACTCTACTGCTACGGAACGGTCTACGATGCGAACGGATGGGCGATAGCGGAAGGTATCTTCACGCCTTACGTTTACAACAACGACTTCACGGTATCCACAACAGGATTCAACACAATGGACCAGCCAGGTATCGTAATGTTGTGGAATACTTCCGTTGATTCCGTGTCCGGATGGGACGGTACGCTGTCCGAATCAAGGATAATCCAGATGGAGAAAGGCATGTACTTCTCCGTGGATGAGATGGAATACGACGGGGAATCCACATCCTCGATCACACTGAAGGTCAAGGAGATAGGGGAGATAGGAATCGACGGGGGAGCCGGGACGGATCCTCTGCCGGTACCGAAGGTCTTCAGCGCAAAGACGCTCTTTTCGATCATCGCGGTCGAATTCGGTCTGATCATCGGTCTTCTAGGATATGCTTTCCAGAGGCCCATGGTGATCATACTGGGCGTAGTTGTTGCGATTCTCGGACTGGTCTTCCCTGATGCGATCGTAGAGTTCTGCTCGACGATGGAGTGGTACTGACGGTACCGCCGTCTATGAACGAAATCGCGGGCCTGGAGAGAAGCCAGGTCCGCAGCTGAATCACATAAGAAAGTGTAGAAAAAGCAACCTCAACGAGGAACAATAATGACCAATGAAAAGAGAATGACCAGGTTCATGTCCGTGGCGATCGCCGCCATGTTCGTATTCTGCGCATGCATCGTATGCATCGAAGGTTCGAGCGCAGTCTACTACAACGAGGCGGACGTGACCACAGGCGCGAATCAGGTTTACAACATCGACATCAGTACCGGATACAACTTCGAGTACAGTGTCGCATCCAACCTCGACAGCGAAACTGCAGGATCCGTCGCATACAGCGCATCATCCCTTGCAGGATTCACATTCGCCAACCAGAAACTTACAGGATCCTTGGCCGCGGGAACGACGGAAGGGGAGTATCCGATCACAATCACCGCTACATGGACCTCCAACAACAGCAGCGGAAACGGCGTGATCACACAGACCGCCACACAGAAGATCATCTTCCATGTGCACTCTGCGATCGAGCTCAACGGCGGATCCCCCACAGCGAACGCCTATGTGCTCGCCGATGCCGCATCGGGTTCGGAAGTGACCAAGATCGCGTACACCGCGGCCGCAGGCGCCACCAACAGCTACACCTATTCCACCAACGGATTGTTCGCAGCTGCCGACGGCACCGGTGCCAACGCAGGCTACATCGTGATCTCCACTGCAAGAGCACTCACCTCCGCAGATGTCGGATCCTACACGATCACGCTCACCAAGAGCCTCGCATCCACAGGAGACAGCGACACCGTCACCCTGACAGTGTACGTATTCGACACCGTCGCCATTACCAACGCCGGTAAGACATACTACACCTACGAGGGCAACACCGGACTCACATCCATCGATGTGCAGACCAACTACGAGTCGGACAACGATGCACGCACCGAGCTCTCATCCCGTACCGTCTCATTCGATGCCAACAACACGATGGGCGAAGGTGCCGTGATGTCATTCGCCGGAAACAACGCGACCACGATCGCCGTGGCGACTCCCGCAGCCGGATACGTCTCGTCAGGAACATCCAAGACCACCACGGCCACCGTCACCGTCGGCGGATCCGTCACACCTGAAGTAGGCGACACCCCGATGACGTCGACATCCACAGGATCCGTCACCGTCAAGGTCTTCAAGAGCCTCGCATTCACATCCGCCCCCACCGCATCCACAGCGGTCATCACAGGAATCGCAGGATCCCTGCAGAACATCCATGTATCACAGTACGTCGAAGGTGCCAAGACCATCTGCTTCAACTGGGGAGACGGGACAACCACCGGGGACATGGACGTCGGAGTGAATGATTCGGGCAACTATGCCGCAACCCACAACTACAGGAACGCCGGCAAGTACCTGATCACCATCACCGCAAAGAACGACATGGGATCGACCACCACACAGGTCCTCTACAATGCCGAGTCGGACAACCCTATCCAGGAGATCTTCGACGAAGCGAAGGAGAAGACGCAGAACTTCATCGATGAGCACGGATGGATCTTCATCATCTTCGCCGTCATCGCTGCAGCTCTCGGGATCGCCTTCGTGTTCTTCGGTTACAGGGACCCCAAAGTGATCGGCGCCATCGTGATTTGCGTGATCCTCGCGGTCATCTTCTACCAGCATGTAGACTTCAACGGAGTCCAGGAATGGATCAAGGGATTCTTCACTGAGTGAGGTGACTGAACAAAACCATACTCTACAGGGGGCACCTGCCCCCTGAAACAACGAAGGTGTTGACAGATGAGGAAGATCATAATCATAGCAATCGCGGTTTTCGCCGTAGCCGCGGTCATATGCGCATCCGGTACATTCAAAGGAAATGACCCTACAGATCCCGTAGAGGGACTGGAGGTCGTTCCGACCGAGATCGCAGTCGGCCCCTTCGTCAGTAATGCGGCGATGGGATTTCTGACGGTGTCATCCGACGGCAACGGCCTGATCTACACGGCCGAAGCGAAGGAGGGATATCAGTTCCTATACTGGTTGGATGAGACGGGAACGGTCAGCAGTTGGAATCCGAGGATAACCGTGCCGTATGATACGACAAATGTTCCGTTCACCGCGTGTTTCGGCACATCCACGATCACATTCAACTCGTTCGATTGGAACGTACCTCAATTCGGTTCCTCCGGAGTAACATCGTACATCTCCGCGGAGACGCCGATGATCATGTCCATAACCAATGAGGACTACAGAAGCTCCATAGCGGCTCCTGGGATCCCGAGGCACGGCACCATCCTGAATCCCACTCCTGTCCCGTTATGCAGCGATGACGCTTATCTCCAATCGGTGGCGGATTATCTCGCACCTTACCTCGAAGGCAAGACCAATGCACAGAAGGCGATCATCGTACTGACGTTCGTACAGGACATCATAGACTATCAGACCGATGTCGAACAGTACGGGAAGGCCGAATTCTGGGCTACTCCCATGGAGACCCTTTACTCCAAGCACGGGGACTGTGAGGACACTTCGATATTGTTCGTATCACTGGCCTCCATATGTGACATAGATTGTGGATTCGTCACCTTCGATTCGGACATACACGGGACCGCAGGCACCGGACACATGTCCGTTGCCGTGGCATTGAAGAACAATGAATCCGTCCGCAACGCCGCCACATTCGTAGTCGATGGCGTGACCTACGCCTACGGCGAGACCGCCGTGGATCCTGTCACATCCCATCCGACACTCGGATATCTGTCGCCTTCATTCTCGCTTGAGATGGCGAAATGGACCCCCGTGGAATACTCCCATGGGAGATTTTCGACCACAGGCACATATTCCCTCGGAGTTACGACTTCGACGAATGCCACGGTCATCTACGGATCTGATCCGGTCATCGAGATGCGGGTCGGGGATACCTTCCATTACAAGGCGGAGACCACGATCCCTGCCGTCATCACCGCATCGGGCAACGGGATGTCATGGCTTACCTTCAACCAATCGGAATCGGTCCTCAGAGGCATTCCGACGATGGCGGGCACATACGAGGTCATCCTGACCGCCACGGCCGCAGAGGGCCCGGAACAGGTCGCCGAACAGCACATCACCTTCATCGTATCGGGGCAGACGTCCGGGAACAATGATTATGAGCTGATCTACGGCGGGGACGGATGGTCCGTACTCACAGGTCCGATTTCAGAGGATGTCGCAGAGGGGATCGATTCAACACTGATCATAGTTGCAGCGGTCACGGTGATCGTGATCGTAGGGCTTCTTGTCGTGAGGTTTAGATGAATCATCTATCACAGTCCTTACGGACGGGTCGGTTCACAAACAGAGACCCTTTGTCTGGCTACGTCTACGTCAACGGTTCCTCGAATCCCGTGGCGAATGTGGGTGGCAATTACAGCAATGACCTCAATGCCGGTGTGTCGTATCTGAATGCGAATTACAGCACTTCCAACGCCAACGACAACATCGGGTCTCGCCTGATCTTCATCAATAACATAGTGATCCCGACCTCGGCTCTTGCCGGAACACGCAGAAAGAACAAGTGGATCGGTTCGTACCGCATAAAGGGAGCATCGGTTCTTGATATGAAGGCTGCGGTGGTATCATGAGGCGCATCGGTGACGTCTATCATGACATCGTAAAGATGGAGAATCTCGAATTGGCTGCAAGGAAGGCCTGCTCCTCCAGGAGGGACAGGGATGAGGTCGCCGCCTTCCTGAAGGACAGGGAGAAGAAGCTCAAGAAACTGCAGCAATCCCTATTGGACCACAGCTATCACACGTCCCCGTACCGTATGTTCGACACCATGGAGAACGGGAAACTCAGGCATATCGCGGACCTTCCCTTGTTTCCTGATCGCATATTCCATTGGGCCATAGCATTGGCATTGGAGGACAGGCTGAATGCGAAACTCATAGATCAGACACACGGCTCACGTCCCGGACACGGTATCCACAGTGCAATCGAAGAGGTCAGAGGGTACATCAGACATGACGATCGCATCAGATACTACCTGAAGATGGATGTGAGCAAGTTCTTCCCCTCTATCGATAAGGCGATCATGAAGAGCAAGCTCCGTGACGTCATCAAGGACAGGGAGCTTCTCTTCGAATTCGACAAGCTAGTCGACGAATATCCCGAATCCGGATTGCCGATAGGCAACCGTACATCCCCGATGCTGGCCAATCTGTATCTTTCGCAGATGGACCATGCCATGAAGGAGATCCATCACTGCCATTACTACACAAGATACATCGACGACATCCTGATCCTCGGTTACTCCAAGGAATGGCTGCACAAGATCCGCAACATCGTCGTCACCTATCTCGAAGAGATAGGATTGAAGATGAAGGGCAACTGGTGCATCCGTCCTATCACCGAAGGTATCGACTATGTCGGCTACAGGATCTTCCCCGAATACACGCTCTTGAGGAAACGCACTGCAACGAAGATCAAAGCGGTCTCCGTGAACATGCTGTCAAGGCTGGAACAGGGGAAAAGACTCACCAAACACGATTACGGCACCATTTCCTCCTACAAAGGGTCGTTGAAATGGTGCAACGGTTACAACCTCTACCGTTCCACGATCTGGAAGGTGGAGAGGAAAGCACAAGAGAACAACGAGCTGCGCAAGGCTGCATTCGCCTGGCGCAGTTTCTACAAAGAAATGGAGCAATATTATGCATGATCACTCGAAAAGGCTGATGTCGTTCATCAGTGTGGCGATAATGGTGCTCACTGTCTTCGCGGCGATCGTACCCTTCACGGACGATTCCTCGGCGACAGGGGACACATGGAGCTACACCATAACGCTCGACAGCAATGCCGCATCCATTACCTCGGTCACCGATGGCAATGGGAACAACACGACCAATCTCTCATCCTCATCCGTAGGGAGTTGGGGATGGGACGCGAACGGCGAATACGGGCCATTCGGTTCATATTACGCCGGATTCAACATATCGACAGGGGACATGGACTTCCATATCTCCGCCTTCGATCTGACGAAGAAGATCGACGGTACCGCCTTCGATGCGTCGTTATACGACGTCATGTGGTGCATCCCGACGGTATATTGGAAGATCAACGGCAACAGCCTCACACTGACCAACGATTCGACGGCAGGAGGGGTGGCATACGCCCACACCATCGACGGGCAGGTATGGCCGTATCTGGCCATCGGGGTCTATGAGTCATCGGTGGCGAACAATGTCGCATATTCGAAGAGCGGTGAGAGCTCTAACATCTCGAACCTCAACGTGCTGAATTACAACACATATTCCGAGGCCAAAACAATAACCAACGGAGAATCATTCCAATGGAATTGGTTCCAGCACCAGCTCTACAAATACTGTGTCTACACCGTCCTCGGGACGATGGATTCGCAGTCCTTCGCATACGGTATCGTCAGCGGTTCGAAGACCGCGACAGGCGGATCCAACGTTGCAGCGAACGGATACTATGGGACGACCGCGGACAAGACACATGCGGAAAGGATCTTCATCGAGAACGCCTGGGGTAATGTCTATGAATTCCTTGGGAACACGTTCTTCATGACCGATGGATTGTATGTCGCACAGAGCTCTACCGGACAGACATCCTCCTCCGGTACTGGAATGAACAACATCTACAGCTCATCGAATGGATATACGACCGGAAGTCAGAATTATTCCGGAGCGGTCCACACCTACAACGCGGAGACATGGGGCCTCCCGAAGACGGCTACTGCAGGTACCTCATCGACGGGAACACGCGATTACGTCTGCGTCAGCGGTTCCTCGAATCCCGTGGCGCGTGTGGGTGGCTATTACAGCTATGGCCTCGGTGCCGGTGTGTCGTGTCTGGTTGCGAGTTGCGGCACTTCCAACGCCTCCGCCGCCATCGGGTCTCGCCTGGCCTTCGTTTACGCCGGCGATTCGACGGCGTCCTCAGAACCTGTCGTTGTTGTCAAGAGTGTTACCTTGGATCACTCCGTACTCAGTGGAGTCAATACATCAGGGCTCACGTCCACGGTGACGATCACCGAAGGGGCCACATATCCCAACCTTGGAACACTGAGCGGATACACACACGTCGGATACTATGTCAACGGGGCATTCGTAGCGCCCGGTGCGGAGATCACGAACACCGATAACCATACGGCATATTCCATATGGAGGTCGCCTTACATCACGATCACGTACATGCACGGCAACTCCAGGGTAGGTACGCTTTCGGTACCCACAGGGACCGAGGCCGTAGTATTCACGCCGGAACTATCCGGATACGTGTTCAACGGATGGTTTACCGATTCCCAACTGACCTCTCCGTATGTGCCCTGGTCCCCTCTGAGCACGGACATCACCCTGTACGCGGATGCGATCTCCGAACTGGTGTTCACATCGAATCCGAGGGCAGATGCCATAGTCCACAAGCTCACACTGAGCTCCAACACATATTATGTGGATGCCTGTCAGAGTGACGGAAGATATCAGATCAAGTGGGACTTCGGGGATGGACACACATCCGAGAACGTCATCGACACCCATACCTACGCCGCAGCCGGAGAATACACCGTGACGCTGACCGTTACCAATTTCTACGGCACACAGTCCGTCCAGACATACAATGTGACGGTGACTGAGGACGACATCAACGGATTCGTGGAGGAGCACATCAAGTGGTTCAAAGTGATCGGCGCCATCCTCGCGATCGTTGCTATCGCATACATCCTGAGACGATTGGGAGTGATCTGATGTGCGCTGTGCGCACATCCACTCAGATGGAGAACGCATGAACACACCGGCGATCTCGATACTGGCCGCCTTCGGACTGATAGGCGGCCTCGTCCTCTTCATCCTCTATGGTGACGTCAATGCAGCGGTGGAATGGATCTCCGTCCACGGGAAGCAATTGCTGGTCGTCGTCCAGGTCATAGGGCTGTTCTACGCCGGAATGGTCGGCAATCTGAAGCTCGGAGCTGTCTTGGCGATTACGATCCTGACGACTATATTCTGGGGCTGGTGAACATGGAACTGGTGATGACCATCGGATTGTCCACATTGGTGGCATTGATAGGTGTGGTCTTAGGGGCGCGTGTGCAGAGGCTGGCGAAGTTCATCTATCCGACGGACTTCATGACGCTGCTTATCTGCGGATTGTGTCTCCTGGACTATGCCTTCCAACTGCTACCCTTGGACAAATACTGGTATCTCCCGTTGTTATTCGGTTACGGTACCGGTTATCTGGTTGTCGGCAGGACGTCATACGTCATGATACAAACCATGTCCCTCGGGAACAAGAACATCTCAACGGATCCGTGGGTGATCTGGGAGGAGGAAGGTCGCATGTTCACACAGGAACAGAGCAATCTCGCACTTCTTCGCAGATTGCTCTTCGGGGTGAAGCATGAGTTGTACTCCAACGCTCCGCTCAATGATGAATGGACACTGATGGTCAAAGTGCCGATGCTGCCGTTGATCAACAAACCGATGGTCTTCGCGGAATCTGTCCAGACCACCTCAAGACTGGTCCACACATTCTGGAGGTTCCATGCTAAACAGTGCACGACGGAGATCATCCTCGCATATGCGGGAATGGTCTCCAAAGCACAGCTCTCGCAGGATGAATCGTACCTGCAGGAAATGCAGCAGCAGAATACCAACCTGGTTGCAGCGGTGCATGAGCTCCGCGGACAGCAGGGGCCAATGCTCATGGAGATGGCCCTCAAGTTAGAACAGAAGATCACCAGTACGGCCCCTGTCAACAGGATGTTCGATCTGATAAAACGTAATCCCAAACTCAAGAAGGAGGAAGAAGATGGTAATGAAGAAACCGCAAATGAAACTGAATCGTGATCTGAAGAAGGCCATCCATTCCGGTTCGGGATATGATGATTACATGACGATCTATCAATTCCAGATGCAGAAACTGGCGATCATCAGGAAGACTCTGCGTGATATGAAGCACAGCATCAACGACTTCTACGAGGAAGGAGGCGAGACATACGAGACTGATGAGAACGAGTTCTGTGCATCCATTGACGGTGTGACGCTGCATGTGGCCTATGACGACGAGGGGAATGTGATCGAATACTCCATAAAGGGAATGAGGAAGAAACCGGATGTTGCCAAGCGCATCCTGAACCTCTTCTTCTACGAGCACATAATCCCGATCTTCGAGGACATCATCGAGACCACACAGGAACAGTTGAAGAATCTGGACAATGACAACACATTGCGCGGGTTGTACGAGCTCCGCGACATCATGCGCGGTGATAAGTATCTCACGGCTGCAGCAATCTCGGGATTGGAGATCGTCTCGGAGGATGACCGTGACATATTCGCGGATATCTTCGGAGGAGAGGAATGATCGCTGCACGTCTGTCGATGATGCGGGATATGAAACCCATGCTCTCCATGGATGATATGCTCCCGGAGAAACAGCATCTCCGGGACATCACCAAGGATACCGACGCAAGATTCTTCATCGAAATACCGAAGGGGAACCAGGTTGCAAAGGCATCGTGCTGCATCGTAGGTGGGCAGGGTTGCGGGAAATCGAAGCTCCTGGAATGGCGCGTTGCGAAAGCCTACAAAAAGTACGGCGAGGAGAATGTCCATGTGATCTACACGGACGACATCCGTGTTGCTTTGGATCTGATCAACGACCAACCTGTCCAGTACATAATCATCGATGATGCCATGACTTATGCATCATCGAGGCAAGTCTTCCAGCAGACTGAGATCGTCAAAACGTACAACAAGTCAAGGCATGTCTTCGAGGAGAAGCTTCAGGGGAAACCCGGGCTAATCCTCTACGACTGGGCGTGGCAGAGGTTCGGAGAATTAGATCCGTCGTTCCGTCAGGGCGATGTCCTCATATTCAAGACAGGGATCGCGGAACCCTCAGAAAGGAAGCTTATCACCGGTTTTCTCGGCGAATGGTACACGAAGATCCTGTGGCAGATATGGGACAAGATGAACCGCGGGAACAATGCGATCAAGTCAACCAGCGTAGCTTGTATCGCATCCCTGGACCCTTCCGTCGGGGTCGGACTCTACAGATCCGGATTGACCGATGTGAGGTTGCCTCCTATGGTCACCCATGACGAACATTTCTCGGACGATACCGAAGTGGAGAACATATTGGCCAAATACCGCGAGGATCCCGTGTGGGCCCGCAGGATCCAATGTTATGAGCTCTCGCAACAGGGATTGAAGCAGATGGAGATCGCGGAAAAACTCTCGGTCAGACAGGGTTACGTTTCTGAATCGATAAGCAAGGTGAGATCGTTGATCGAGAAGAAATGAGGTCGGGAAGGGGGCAGATAAGGTGCGATAATAGGCAGTTTTTAGGCCGATAATAGGCCGATAAAATCGGGGGTACCCTCACACCGCTGGTCGCGCGTGCGCGGGTACGCGCGCAGGATAATGGACAGCACGGGGCGATATTATCGCTCAAACAAGGAAAGGACATGAATCCAATAAGTCAACAGGCTCGCAGGGGAGAAGCTGCGACAAGAAAGAAAGAGG
>JAFSYZ010000010.1 GCA_017455785.1 Candidatus Methanomethylophilaceae archaeon | reverse complement strand
ATGACTGGATGGTACCTTCTGAATCGTATTCCTTACCGTCAATCCTCAACTTGTACATCATCCTCCTCCTTGGCGGACATGTATAGCTTCCTGTACTTGTTATCGAACCATTTCTGAGCGATCTTCGTGATTATGCCGTGTTTGTTCATTCTCAGAATCTGACGCATGATGAACCACCATACTACCACGGCAACGATTATACCCAATGCGTATTCGAGCGGGAATGATACCAAAGTTATCAGTTTCTGCAGTAATGGTTGTGTGTCAACGACCCAATAGGCCAAAGCGACAAATGCGAACAGCAGGCACATAAGGATGGTTGGTTTGACATCCTTTACGGTTTTTCCGTCGATCGAGAAAAACTTGCGGATCGGCATGACAAAGACTATCTGAGAGATACCTGCTAGTATAGCGAACAACAGTAGAGCGTTCCTTGCATTGATCTCTGCCGTTCTTGAGAGCGGTATGTCCTGAATGTTGTCGACACCGTAGTGTTTGCACATCTCCTCTACAGTATCGAATTCGGGGATACCATAGTGTAACAGCTGGAATTCATTGAAATCTATGACGAGCGTACCATTCAGTGTCAAATTGTAGAACATGATATACAGACCTACAGCGAAGATAGAGAGTACCAAGGCTACAGGTATGGCATAGTTCAGTACGCCGGGCAGTATGGCACCTTTGATCTCCGTCGGTTCAGCCCAGATGGTCATCAGAAATGCCACTATTCCTACCGACACCAGAGCATAGAATGATGCCTGCATCGGTTGGAACAAGGATAGTGATGAATCCATGATCGTGCTGATGACGATCATGATGAAGAATACCATGAAAGCGAATACGAAATTCCTTGCCAGATACAGTCTGAGGATGTTCCTCATCCCTGAAACCGTTCTCTTTCCTTCGACCAAGGATTTCGGAAGTGCAGAGAAATCGTCATTGAGAAGGACTATGTCCGCGACACCTCTGGCAGCACCGGCACCGCTCTCGAGGGCGACACCGACCTGAGCAGCTTTGAGGGATTTCACATCGTTGACACCGTCACCAACCATTGCAACATATTTACCATAGTTCTTCAGGGTGTTGATGATCTTCTCCTTGTGGTCCGGTTTCATCCTGCCGAATATGTTGCATTCCAGGATGGCCTTCTCCTTGGCATCTCCGCTTAATGCATCGAGTTCCTCACCGGAGATTATCTTCCTCTCCCCAGGGATCTTGGCTATCTCGAAAAGCGAATTGACTGTTACGGGATCGTCACCTGAGATGACCTTGATGTCCATCCCGTTGTTGAGGAACACATCGATGGTCTCTCTGCAATCCGGACGGACCTCATCCTCTATCGCGATTACAGCTAGGAGTTCCAAGTCTGGGATGATGGGATCGCCGTTGGAATCGTAAAGATCAGGGGTCTTAGCGACGGCCAGAAGTATGGTCCTAAGACCTTTTGATGAGTACATCTCAATGTCGTCCTTGCATTCCTTCCTATCCAGTTTTGAGGATAATGAAGGGTAGGCACCCATGTAGACAGAGACGTCCTTTCCATCCAGTTCCATCCTGACGGCACTGTATTTCCTATCAGAAGAGAAACGGATCTCATCCTTGACATTGACCTCTGTTTTACCGAATTTCTCGATAAGCGCCTCTATCGTGCGGTTCTTGCTTCCGGTCGCATTGGCGAAAGCCTTGACGATCTCCTCACAACCGTCGCGGTAGGCCACCATATCGTTGTAGACGAGTTTGTTGGTCGTTATGGTACCCGTTTTGTCCATACAGACAACGTCAACGTGACTGAGGGACTCCACAGCAGATGAATTCTGCAGCAAAACGCCTTTGTTTGCCATCCTGATTGCCGAGATCATGTAGGCGATCACTATCAACAGGAACAATGCTATAGGAACGATGTCCAGAACGATGACAGCGTTCTTGATAATGAGCTCCAGAGCTATCGAGAGGTCGGAGTTCTTGATTATGTTAATGATGACCATGAGGAACATGAACACGACGGCTACGATCATGAGAAGTTCCGTCACAGCGGTGGTCTCTATCTGAAGAGGGGTCTTCTTGGCCTTGTACTTCTTGGCACTTGACAGCATCTTAGAGGCGAATGTGGAATCTCCGAATGCATCCACCTGATAGTAACCGAATCCTGTGACGCAATAGGACCCGGAATAGATCCTGTCCTGCACATGCTTCCTGACGGTATGCGATTCACCCGTCAGAAGGGATTCATCCATCTCCAGATAATCGGATTCCAGTGTAATCCCATCCACCAATGCCTGGTCACCGGGATTGAGTTTGATAATATCATCCTTAACTATCTCGGCCTGATCGACGATGACCTCCGTAGCGTTCCTGATCACAGTGACCTTTGGCCTAAGCAACAAGGCGATCTGGTCCAACCTGCGTTTGGCCTTGGATTCCTGGATGGTGGCGACGATGATGTTCATGATGATGATACCGGTTGCAGCAAAAGCGTCCCTGTATTCTCCGAGTATGAGCAGGACGGCGCCCATGGCGAACAGTATCAGGTTGAAGGGAGTGAACGTGTTCTTGACGAAGATATCCTTGTACGAACGACTGACTATTGGCTCGACCGAGTTGATCTCACCGCGATCCTTACGTTCTTTGACCTCTGCATCCGTCAATCCCTTCAGTTCCATAGCACCGCAATGATTTTTTTAGTATATAGTAGAACGTTTACAGAGAAGAGCCATGAAGCCTGCCGTCATGTACCTTGGAATGGTATTCCGCGACTTTTTTCTCGATATCCTCGTACGACATCCTTTCAATCCTGACTCTTTCCTTTCTCTTTACGAAGTCCAGGTAGCATTCGGCAGGTTTTCCGTAGAATCTCTCCGCTGCCAGAGCGTAGATGCTCAGCTGCAATTCGTACATAGGGCGGAGACGTTGGGTCTCATCGGTCTTATAGTCATGGATTTCAACATGATCATCGAAAATCGCGAGAAGATCGATGGTACCCTTGATTGAAGTGTTTCCCATCGGTAGCACACATCCTACCTCCGTTCTAATATCAGCGCCCTTCAAAGAATCCAATATGCTGGCTATCTCCTCGGTCTCTTCCAAAGAAGAATCGTATGGCATGTTCTTACTTATCAGATACGCTGCATCGTGGACGGCGGTACCGTGCTTCGCACCTTCACCTTTCTCCGCCTGTTCAAGATAACCATCATAGAGTTCCATTAGGTCATGGGGCGTGAGGCTCCTTCTTCTCTTGGAATACCCGTCAAGGACCGGTTGGTCGGCATATTGGACGTCATCAGACATCTCGGTCTCGTAGTAGACATCCGGATCGATGCACGAGGCGTCACCATAATGGGTGAAGAATCTGGAAGGTCTCCTCGCTGTTATCGTGATATACTGTTTGGCCCTAGTGAGGGCTACAAACAGCAACCTCCGCTCCTCCGAATAATCCGGGTTCACCGAGGCTTTGATCAGTTCGTACCTCCAGGAACCGACGATATCCTGATGGGTAGTACCGTCTATAACCTTGGACACATAGGTCTTCGTGGATCTGATACCCTCGGTATCATTGAATCTCAGCACATCGTTATCGCCCTTCGTACTCGGGAACGAACCCTGATCCAACCCTGCCACGATGACTATCGGATATTCCAATCCTTTCGATTTATGGACGGTCTGTATGGTCACAGCCTCGGTGTCAAGGGATGCGTCGACATCGTACTTCGTCCCGTTCTCGATGTCATCCTCCATCAGCCTTATCAAATCGGATACCGTGATCAACGAACCTGTATACGCTGATGACAGGGTGTTGATGATCGTCTGGGAGATGTCATTATCGATACCATAGTATGCGAATATTGAAGTGAGCAGGTCATTGGGTCTGCGGCGTTTCTTCTCCAGTTTCTCTCTGAGGTCCGACAGATCGGAAGGCATCCCTCTGGAGTTCTTGCTCACTATCTCCTTGATCTCTTCCATCGGATAGCCCAGATCGGCGAGGATTGCCACTCTTCCGCGGTCATCCAAGCTGTTGTTGACATATCTGAGCCAAGCCAGAGCCAGTTTACCCTCCCTTGTGGACATGACCTCGATATCCCCTTGGAAGAATGCAGGTATCTTACGGGAATTGCATTCCTGCAGGATCTGGGAACACAGGATGCCTTTGCGGCATAGCACTGCTATATCACCGAAACGGGGTGCCCTTGATGTGACCGTCTCACCGTCGGTCTCGACCACCTTGTAACGACCGCTGAACCTGTATTCCAGTATCTTCGATACAACATCCCTTACCTGGGAGAGATCATCATCGCAGATGATGGATTCGAATGCCGTATAGTCTCCATAGGCACCATCATTCATGGAATCCAAGGCGACTATCTCGTCGTTCTTCACCTCTTCATCCTTGTTACCTTTGATCTCCAGGGACTGGAATGATTTCTCTAGGATCAAGGCTGAACTCCTGTAGTTCTTCTTCAGTTTGATCGGGATCACCGACGGCATCATGAATGGGACCCTGGCTCCGTTCCTGTTCAGCTGTGTTATGAACAGATCGGCACGGTTCTCGAAATCAGTGATGTTATCCTTACTAACGAACCTGAAGCCGTAGATTCCCTGCTTCCAATCGCCGACCACACAGAGATTGGGTTTCTTGAGCAGCAGAAGGCAGATCTTCAACTGCAATTCGTTCGTATCCTGAAACTCATCTACCATCATGTAATCGACAGAATGCGATGAGCGAGCGAAGGCGTCGTGGTAGAGAACAGCGAAAGCGAAGAGTTCCGCCAGTCCGAATGTCAGTCTGTTGTCGGATATGGATTGTCTGATATATTCGAAATAGACGTCACGGATGAACTCCAGAAGCAGGAACCTATCCTCCTCGGATGCTTCCTTCATGTAACTCTCGATAGCATCGTCATCGAGTTCGTCTACCGTAGTCAGATCGTACAGATAGGGGTCTTTGGACATCTCCTTGATGGTTTTGACCACTTTGTCCCTGTGCTCACACATGCGTCTGTAGACTTCACCGGTCCATCCTTTGACGATACGCTCGCCGTTATCGAACCAGTCATATCTCATCGGCATCACACCTCTGGCCATGAGTTTGCAGATGAGCGTGTACAGACCACCCACATTCTTCCCGATGATCGCGGGAGGATTGTTATCGTTCTTGATGTAACGATCGCCGTGATCCTTCACGAAACGGGCATAGAACATACGGAAGTAGTCCCTGTTCAACGTCTCATTCTCCACCAGACGTGCGTTCCTTGACAATGATTCATCGATCTCGAAGAACTCGTTCACGCTATCGGGAGAATTGAGGACGATGTTAAGACAGAGGGAATCGAAGGTGGACGCCCGTATGTTCTCGATATCACGGAGAGTCTTCTTCATCGCCTCCTTGTCTTCCCTATCGGTGGAGACCAGGAGTTTGGTGGATATCTTCTCCTTCATCTCTGCCGCAGCATTGTTGGTAAAGGTCAGCATGAGTATGTTCATAGGGTCGATACCGGCATTGATCATGTTCACGTACCTGTCGGTCACGGAATGTGTCTTTCCGGTACCCGGGCCGGCATCCACCACGATCATCCCGTCCAATCTCTCTGCGAACTCCTTCTGTTCCAGATTGAGCTCAGACATCGATCTCACCTCCGGTGAATATCTGTGCCATGCACATGTCCTTGCAACTGCAGTCCTCACATTTGATCTTCGGAAGTGCGGGGAACTCGGTACCGTTCATCCTGGATGCTTCGACGAAATCCTTTGATAATCTATCCCTGAACGCCGTCAGGTCATCCCTTGTGACATAGAGTGTATCGTCGTCGGTTAGGCTACCGTTCTTCGTCTTCCTGAAGATCTTCACGACATCCGCGGCGTTCTTCGCCTTCGACCTACTGACAGATGCGCTCGTCATTATCATATCGGTCAGTCTCTCCATGTAATCATCGGAATCGATATCATCGCTGAGCAGACTGTCCATGACCGTAGGCCAGATGTTATCGAGACATTGATATTTGGCCGCGGTGACCGTGGACGGGAAGATGTTCCTGAAGTAGTATTCCCTGTCGGGTATCAGTACGACCCTGCGTACATTATCGGATATGGAATAGGGCTGTCCGCTGTTGATCTTGTCCTGATTATCCTTGGTGAAGAACAGATGGAACTCCATGTCCTCATTTGGATCCTGATCGTCCAGTATTGAAAGGTAGAACAGGCTCTGGAAATCCTTGTATCCCTTGGTCCCGTCGTAATCCAATTCCTGTACTATTTGATTGATATCGAGGGGTTTCCCTGTCTTGAAATCGATGATTATGTTATCCTTCAGGACGTCGAATATCCCCTCCATGGTATTGTCTTCCGTCCTCAACTTATCCTCGCAGAAGTCGCAGCCTAACGTCTTCCCTTCCTCTTCGAAGAATCTATTTGGTTTCTTCCTCTCCAACTTAGAATCGGGAATGCCGTGTATGTCAAGTCCGGTGAATTCGATGTAGCGGTCCAGGTTCTCGATGCTGTTCCTGATTGAGGTCATCTCGATGTCCCTCATCTCCGGCGGGAAGAGACCGGAACAGATCTCTGTAATTTCACTTACGTAGTACTCCTTCCCCCTCTCCTTTACTATCTCAGGATAGCATATCCTCATCTCCGCATACTCGTGGAGTATGTTGCCCACCACCGTACTGCTCCTATCGGGAGTGCTGGTGAGTATGCTGTACATGAAAAGACGCGGGCATGACACGTAATTGCTGTATGAGGTTTTAGAGAACGGGATCGTAAGCGGCCCCTTTCCGACCACATCGGAACCCCTGGTCATAATTACAGGAGGTTCAGGTCTGTGCCATGCCCCATGATAGAGCCCGTCACATACATCTTCAAAACCAGTGATGCTGTCATCCGAACATTGACCGAACAGCGAACATGGTTTGGACTTCTTACCTCCCCTTATAGCGTTGCATACGTAGAGTCTCCTCGTACCCTGCTGGAGGAGTATCTGGAACTTCATCAGATCGCGGTCGTTCTCATCCGGTTTCATCCTGTAATCTATCTGGTTCAGGAAGGACAGGTCCTTGTCCCAATCCTGCCCCATCCCGATGAACACGACGACAGGTCTGTCGATGTATACGGAGTTCTTACAGTCGATGAGTACTACTCCTTCCTTCTCTGAATCAGGTATCTGTTCGTTATGTTTCAGATCGCTGATGTTGTTCACAGCGTAGATCAAATCATCCGTATCCTTGAGGGAAACGGCAGAATCCGTGAGGCCCATCTCATCGAGGAGGAGTTTGATCTGAGGTGCCTTGTTCCTCGGGACCACGGAATCGCAGACATCTCCGAAGCTGTATCCTGAAATGGAACGCATCACATTGATGATATCGATGGTCTTTTTGTCTTCCAGTTCACCTGTTTCCAAGAACCTCTCGGCCAGATATTCATCGTATTTGGCTGATATCTTCCCTCCGTACGATGATATCAGTTCCCTGATCTGTGATATCCTGGCTGTATCGAAACTCAAAGATATTTTCAGGAACTCAAGGAACTCCCTGACATGGTTGAGATCCTTCACACTCAATGTGTTCTTGAACGGGATCCTCCTCCTGTAGAGTGCTGAACGTATGGCATCCGCTATACCGCCTCCGACATCCATGACTATGGCGAAATCGGTGGCATTGTCCTTGTCTATAAGGTGTGAGACGTTCTCTGCGATCTGCCTGTTGTTATTGAGTTCACGGATCTCTGGTATCTTGTATGTTTCATCCTTGAACATGTCAATGTCATCGAATATCAGGGGCGTCATCTTCTTGTCCAGCTGATCGAAGAGATCTATACCTATGACGGCCACTTCCTTGTCCTTGTAGTAGTCCGATCTCTCGACATCGAATTCCCACATGACCCTTTCCAAAGTAGGAAGCTGAATGAACGATTCGTAGATCCTCTTACCCCTTTTCTTGAGTAACGGTACGATGTCAGCCTTGTATCTGAGCATACGTTTGATGTTCTCAATCTCCCCGTGGACGAAACGCAGGCTGTAACCAGTTTCATCAGAAACCTTCTTGATAACCTCGATATCAGAAATAAGCGATCTGCCAAGAATATCCAAAGCCAGTGATCTGGCGATACGCTGCGGAGTGGTGGCGAACGTTCCTATAAGTGGCCGGTCGATGCGATTGTTCAAGGCCAGGGCCAACGGAGCATCGTTGCATAGGACCAGGTCATAGTCCTTCACCTCTTCATAGAGCTCATCGATACTCTTCGCCATCCTCATGCGAAGTCCATGGAAATCTGTTTACATAAAGGCATGGCTGTTACAGTTGTTACACTGACAATCATACGGCTGAAGCATCACATACGGAATATGGTTCTTGCATAGGCATCGAAGGCCTGTACTACGTAACAAATGACGAAAGCTACTCCCCCGATGAAGAGGAACCCAATACTGAGGAAGGCTAGGAAACCTCCGTGGAATATCGCGTATGAGCAGAGGACGATTATTGCGAACAGTATCAGTCCAGCAACAAGGAATTTGATGCCTCTTTGGAAACGGCCCTGGTACATCTGAGCGAGGCCCATGAAACCGAACAATGATGGTATCAATGCTAGGAACAGCACTACGTATTTGTTGTACGTCTTCACGGAGGGGGCCCTGCTGTCCGGAACGCCTTCCCAGGCCTTCTGGTCCTGTCTCTTCTCATCCCTTGGGATGGCCCTGTAGCATTTGGGACAGTTGAGGCTGTAAGAAGGAACGAGTTCTCCGCAGTATGGACATCTGTCGCTCATTCCGTCTCCTCCGATCCGATTGTAATGACTGTGGAAGAAGATGAGAAACCGCAGCCAGTATAGGCCCCCATCATCCTGTCTGTAAATCCGATGATGAATCCTGATATCGGGATCGGGGCATATCCGCTGTCCATGGTCGTTAATGGTCCAACTCTTATATGACATTGACCATACGAGGAACCATGGGAGAGGAGTTGACGGTCACACAGTTCAATGAGCGTGTCGGCTCCCTTGTAAGCAACACCGATTCGATACGGAATCTTTCGGTGGTCGGTGAGATATCCGGCATCACCCGTTCGTCAGCAGGACATGTTTATTTCAGTCTCAAGGACAAGGATTCCGCTGTCCGTTGCACCCTGTTCAGATTTGCATTCTCCAGGATTGGTTTCGAACTCAAGGAGGGTATGAAAGTAGTCGCATTCGGAGGTGCCTCCTACTATGTGAAGGGTGGTTCCTTCGGATTCAACATCGAATCGATGGCCCCATACGGGAAGGGTGACCTTCAGAAGAAACTGGAGGAACTCACTGCAAAACTTCTGGCCGAAGGTCTTTTCGATGCAGATAGGAAACGTGAAGTCCCCAGATATCCGAGGGTAATCGGAGTGGTCACATCCCCTACAGGTGCCGTCATCAAGGATATCATCGATACCACCGCCAGAAGATTCCCTGTGGACATTCTGCTTGCACCATCCACCGTACAGGGAGACGATGCGCCCAAAAGCATCATCTCGGGGATAGAGAGGCTGAATGCAGTGCAGGTCGACGTCATCATCGTCGGAAGGGGTGGTGGTTCCAAAGAGGATCTCTCAGCATTCAACGATGAGGGTGTGGTCAGAGCCGTCGCATCATCGAAGGTGCCTGTCATCTCCGCAGTAGGGCATGCCACCGACAAGACATTGGTCGACAGGGCGGCGGACAGATATGCCGAGACACCCACCGCAGCAGCCATGATCGCCACCCCGGATGCACTGGATGAAGGAAGGAATGTCTCTAATCTCATATTGAGGGCAAAAGGATCGATCGACAGGACCTTGGGACGTATGAAGGCCAGATTCGAATATGCTGAGGCGGTATTATCGCCTAAGAGGGCTGAGGTTCAAATCACTTCCATGGGTAACAAGCTGGATAGACTGGCTGTCAATTCTGATAATATGATCAGGGACATGCTCTCATCATATGGATTGCGGTTGGATAGACTAGAACACAAACTGGAACCGAAGTACATGATGGAAGGGATACATCAGAACATGATGTCCCTTGATGATGTCTCTTCCAGATGCGACCGTGCCATCGATGACTATATTGAAGCAAAATCCAATAAGCTGGAAAGATTCGATGGTAAACTGTCAGGATTGGATCCCACAGCTGTTCTAGGCAGGGGTTACACGATGATCAAGGACAGGGATGGTAAGGTGATCACTTCCATATCTATGATAGATGTGGATGATGAGGTGACCATCATGATGAAGGACGGCAGAGCCGTCGCAACAGTAAAGGAGGTAAAGAGATGACAGATGTCAAGGAAATGACATTCGAGGAAGCCATAGCACAATTGGAGGAACTGGTCAAGAAGCTGGAAGGCGGCAATCTGGACCTGGACCAGAGTCTGGAGATCTACGAACAGGCCATAGAACTCAGAACAAGGTGCAGGGAGATTCTAGAGAACAGCGAACGCAAGGTCCAGCAGCTTATGGCCACGGCGAACGGTTCCGTCAAAGAGGAATTCCGCGTGGAAAGGTGATTCATACCCTCCACAGCGGTATCCCATTATCGGATGCCCACTGTGATGACTTGGAATATAGGTCCGTGGCCCTCAGATCTTCAGCTGAGAATGCCAGTCTGAGGCCGCCGGCCACAGCGGAAGATTTGACGGTCTTTGCATTGTATGAACCGAACACCTCCCTCATTCCTATGGCCAGGACTTCGGTGATATCGTGTCCTCTGCACATCTCCCTGAAACTGTGTTCCTTCTCGTCCTGAAGCAATTTCAGTATCATATCCGGATCGATCCTGCTTCCTATCGGACCGTCAAGGACCGATCTTACCAGTTTCCTGATGTCGCATTGCAATGTCCTTTTATCGATGAAGAAGCTGAAGTCCAGATTCTTGAAGGATAGGTTAAGCCCTTCCCTCTCGGAGATCAGCATCAATAATCCGACGTAATAACAGGATTTGCATATGGCATCCCTGAAATTACCGTACCTCTCGGTGAATCTATGCAAGGATTCCTTATCCGCATACTCCGACAGAAGTGATTCCAACGCAGAACTGAAGAACATCATGCTCTCGGCATCCCTCGTATCCGTAGCGAACAGCGGGGCCCTCCTTTTGACACCCTTGACAAGATCTAGATCAGAATCCACAATCCCAAGGGACTTGTTCTCTCCTCTTTTCGCCAGTTCCTTGAGTGTCCTTTCCACATTGGTCTTGGATTGAGCAATCACGATGTCGGTACCGTCGGGATCCATGAACTTGCCGTACAGTCTGTCATCGGTATTGCCCTCGACTATGACGATGGTGCCTTTGAACCCGGACCTGAGCATCATCACCGCATTGGCGACATCAGTTTCCTCGATGTAATCACGCACGGCCGATCCCCATCTCCCTGGCTAGATCCCACCTGTCGTGTATGATGGCAGGCGAGTGCGTGGCCACAATCATCTGCAGATCCTTGGCCTCACAGAACTGTAGGAACAACCTACATAATTTCTTCTGCCAGGCGATATGAAGCGAGATCTCCGGCTCATCGATGATGACCAACGAACCCTTCTGTGTATCGAAAAGGATGGTGTAGAACATTATGAACACCTGTTTCTCACCGGATGATAGTTTGTCGATCGGCAATTCGATCTTGTCCTCGACCATGATCCTCAGATGACCTGTCTCGTTGATGTACGCCCTCTTGGTCGTATACAGGGTGTTCAATGAATCTATCAGCATCTCCAGCATGTCTTTGTCTACCAATCCCGTATCGACTTTACCGTCCAGTTCCTTCATCAGGAATTCAGCCGAAGGCACTGCCAGATCCTTACCGATGTAATGCATGTTCCTCTCAGCAGACAGGTATGTGACGTCGGCCATCGAGATCAGATCTATCACGCTTATCTCCTTGGTGAGACCGTCTTTGGTTATGGTCGGTACGCGGTCATTCGTGATCCTGACGATGCTGCCGTCGTTGAATGTCAGTTCCATATCCTCGAATTTATTGCTGAATAACGAATCGACATCCCCTTCGAAGATATCGGCCAGCATGTTCAAGGTGGTACTCTTTCCCACTCCGTTCATTGAATGGATGAAGGTCAACCCCTCGTCGCTGAATTTCAGCTCATGATCATATAATCCGAACAATCCATGTACACTGATGCTCGAGATCCTCATGATACATGTATCACTGTGATGGTTAAAGAATCCATAGGAGGGTTTAACTCATTAATGCCGATACGAGACACAATGGACACGGAGAAGGCCTTCAACAGCATCATGGAGGACATCAAGAACGAGAGATTCGAGATGGTCCGTCCTCAGTTAGATTCCATCTTGGATTCCACTGATGATGTAATGATCAAACTGAAATGCGCATCAATCCTGAAGACCATCGACGATGAGAAAGGCTGTCAGGAGATAGTCGACCTCGCGTTGGATTCCGTTCCGGAGGATAGGGAGACAAGATTCGATATCGCCATGTCCGTCCGTTCATTGGGAAGGGCGGAAGAGGCCTATGAACTGGTTAAGGATATGAAGGACGATCCGGCCAAGGTTCCGGAGATCGCAAGGACCCTCAACATGATAGACGAGTCCGAAGAGGCATATGCCCTCATCCAGAAGGTCTCGGGTCTGACTGTGAAGGATAGGATCCTCCTGTGCGATATCCTGTGTTCCCTCGGCGAATTCACCAAGGCCGAGGCTGAGGCCACAGCCATCCTGGATTCAGGCGACTCGTCCTATGCCTCATACGTCAACATGGTCTCCGTACTCATGAAGGCAGGAAAGGTCAAGGAGGCTAACAAGTTCGCCAAATCCCATCTGAAACAGGATAAGAAGAACGTCGATTCACTTGCCCTTGAAGCATACGTGATGTGGATCAACGGTAGGATCCCTGCAGCTGCCAATTATGCGAACCGTGCACTGCAGATAGACTATTCACATTCCGGTGCATTGGAGACCATGGCCATGTGTCTGATCGAGAAGAAGAAATACGTTCAGGCGAAGATGCTAGCCGGTGTGATCAACGAGAAGGATCCCAAGGATCCTGCTGTCATCCGTATATTGGATGCATGTAGGATTGCGTCTAACGCCTGAGTCCCCTGAATGGTTTCTTCAGAAGACTTCTCCTGGACAGCATGAACTCCCTCCAGAATCCAGGTGTGAATACGATAAGGGCTGTGATGAATTCAAGACGACCCACTATCATGAGGAAGCACATGAACAGTTTTCCGAATGTATGCATATTGTTGTATGAACCGTACGGACCGAAGTGATCCATCGAAGGTCCGAAGGTAGTGATACTGGACAGGGCTGTCGTGAATGATATCTCGAAATTCGAACCCAGAAGCATGAACACAGCGGTACCGATCGCCAAAGTCATGGCGAACAATATGGTCAGGTTGACCGTATTGGTGACGGTGGTCTTGTCCACTATATTCTTGTCCATCTTCACGTTGTAGACGGCATTGGGGTGCAGAGAGCTCTTCAATCCGTTGTATGCATTCTTCACCAGTATGACGACCCTGGAGATCTTCAGACCTCCTGCAGTCGATCCTGCAGAACCGCCTATTACGATGGCCAGGAACATGATGGCAATCAGCGAGCTTATCCACAGCGAATAATCGATGGATGCGAATCCGGTGGTGGTGCTTGCGGAGACTATCGTGAAGATCGAATCCACGACAGTATCGATATTGAAACCCATGGTCTGCGATAGGACCGCTATTGTGAATACCGATGCGGCGACAATTATGCCCACCATGATCAGGAACTCCTGGTTATGAAGGTACACAGACGGTTTCTTGTGATATGTAGCCTTGTAGTGAAGATAGAAGTTCGTTCCTCCGAGGAACATGAACAATGCCACGACCAATTTGACGATCGGACTGTAGGATGCGATGCTGTCACCCTTCGGGGCGAATCCGCCTGTGGATATCGTCGAGAAAGTGATGCAAAGCGAATCATACAACGGGGTTCCCAGAACGACCAATAACAGGACCAATACGATCGACAGCACCATGTAGATCTTGACGAACTGCGTTCCTGCATCCTTCAGCCTCAAAGACAGGTTCCCACTGCCGCTGCCCGATGTCTCGTTACCGAACAGCGACCTGCTGCCGAAACCGATCATCGGCAGGAAGAACATGAACAGCAGGATGATCATGATACCTCCGATCCACTGCAGCATGGAACGCCACATCAGCATGCCCCTGGGCCACGACTCGATATCAGCCAAGATCGTTGCACCGGTCGTGGTGATACCGCTTGTGGATTCGAAGATACTGTCAACAAAATTGATTCCGGAGAGTATGAAGGGTATCGAACCTATCACCACCATCATGAACCACATGAGGGCGATGACCAGAAGACCGTCGATGGGATTGTTGATGGAAGGATATCTTGAGAATACCGTGAACAATGTGCCGACGATAAGGATCACCAGCATCGGATACAGGAAGACCTTCAGGTCGTTACCGTCAACGATGTCATAGATCAAGGATGGAAGCATCCCAATGGCCAATATGAGCATACCAGAGCCCAATACCTTGAGGAAGATGCTCTCCCTCTTCATCTCTTCTATCGGATTCATTCTCACACTTCGATATCGATACGAGTACCGAACAATTTCTCTAACTTACTCTTACTTGAGTTGTATGTGAACAGGATGACCCTGTCATCGGCCTTGAACACGGTGTCCATACGGGGGTAGATCTTCTCCTTGTCCCTGATGATGCAGCCAACACGGCATCCTTCAGGGAAATTGATGTCGCCTAAGCGCTCGTTGCTCACCTTCGATCTGGGATCGACCTGCACACTGAAGAACAGCTCTCCATCGCGTTTCATCCTGAGGATAGCCTTCTCATCCTCGATCAGCGTCTTGGTGACCTCGTTCGCGACCACCCTGTGGTTACCGACCGTAGATCTAATACCGGTGAAGTCGAAGATATCCTCGTATTCTACCATGGAGTACCTTGAGATGACCTTGGTAGTACCAAGTTTCATACCCATAAGGCAGGCCAACAGATTCGTCTCATCGGTATCTGTGATGGCAATCATCACATCCGCCCTTCCGACATTCTCGGACCTGAGAAGATGGGGATCCACACCGCTCCCGTTGACGATGATGGAAGTGTTGAGATCCTTGGCCAGTTTGCTGCACTTCTTAGGATCCATCTCGAAGAGTTTGACGTATCTCTTCTTGGATTCCAGAAGTTTTGCGGTCCTTGAACCGGCAACTCCGCCTCCGATGATGATGAACTCCGTGGCATCCCTCTGGACACCCATCATCATGTTGAAGCTCCTGATCCCGTCAGGACTTCCCAGGACACGGATCCTGTCGCCCACACGTATCTGGACCATCTCAGGATTCATGATGACGTCATCGTCACGGTAGATGGCCATGACCGAACAGTCATCAGGCATCTCCAGATTGATGATCATTTGGCCGATCATCTTCGTGTGGGCCTCGGTGACCTCGAAGACCGCCAGGCCCAGGTCCATGGATTCGATGCTCTCATAATCGATGGCATTCTCCAGAAGGGCGAGCTCGGCCATCTTGTTAGCGGTCATGATCTCAGGGGAGATGATCTGATCGACCGTCTTGTCGGATGTATTGATCAGGTAATCGGGATCCCTAATCCTAGCTATGGTCTTGATGCCGGGATTGATTATCTTGGACAGCATACAGATCAACAGATTGTCGTCGTCCCTTCCGGTGGTACTGATCACGACATCGGCCTTATGACGGGTGATGGCACCTTCCAGAACCTTCGGGTTGGCACCGTCCTCGTACAGGACTGAGACATTCAGAAGGTTCTTGGCCTTCTCGATGACGTTACGATCGTGGTCTATGATCATCACATCGTGGTAATGCGACAATACTTCGGTTGCAGTGAATCCGACGGATCCGATTCCGACTATGATAATGTTCATTGAACTCCCCTTCTATCGGATAGACGGCTATTCGAATGTCGATATAAAACTCTTTTAGACGTATCATAGCTTAGAGATTGAACCACTCTTGGACAAGTATATAACCAACTTACAATATGGAAGCAATATGTTGCAGCAGCTAGAGGAAGGTTTCTGGCAGGAGAACCGTGCTTCATCCATCGATGGCGTGATCGATACCGTATCGGCTATCATCGAGGATGTCAAGAAGAACGGGGACAAGGCTATCATCGCCTACACCGAAAAGTTCGACAAGGTAAAACTGAAGAAGCTGGCTGTATCCAGGGAGGAGATCGAGGCCGCCTATGAGAAGGTGGACCCGGAACTCGTCGAGGAACTGGAGAACGCCGCATATAACATCCAGAGATTCCATGAGATGCAGCTGCCGAAGGACCTTTGGCTCGCCGAGGTCGAGCCCGGTATAACACTGGGTGTCAAGAGCACGCCTCTAGAGAGGGTGGGTTGCTACATCCCCGGAGGAAGGGCATCGTACCCATCCACCGCGCTGATGTGCGTCATCCCTGCGCGTGTGGCCGGTGTGGAGGAGGTCATCTGTTGTACACCTGCTCCGGTCAACCCAGTCACACTCGTGGCGTTGGACATCGCAGGTGTGGATGAGATCTATGCCATCGGAGGAGTTCAGGCCATCGCCGGCATGGCCCTTGGTACGGAGACCATCGAACCCGTTCAGAAGATAGTCGGTCCCGGTAACGTGTTCGTCACCGCCGCCAAGACCCTGCTCAGGGGCAAGGTGGAGATAGACTTCCCTGCAGGCCCCAGCGAGGCTGGTATTCTTGCTGATGACAGCTGCGATCCGGCCTTTGTAGCCTCGGATCTCGTTGCCCAGGCGGAACACGACCCTCACTCCGCTGTCATCCTCATCACGGACAGCAAGAAGGTCGCCGAGAAGGTATCGAAGGAGATAGACAAGCAGGTCAAGGATGCTCCAAGGAAGGAGATCATCGAACAGGCACTGAAGAACTCAGGTTACATCCTGGCGGATTCCATGGACCTTGCTATAGAGATGATGAACGAGGTCGCTCCGGAACACCTGTGCATACAGACAAGGGATGTCATGGACACCCTTTCCAAGGTTAGGAACGCAGGTTCCATATTCGTAGGTCCGTACACACCCATCGCCGCCGGTGATTACGCTTCAGGTACCAATCACGTACTCCCCACAGCATGCGGTGCAAGACTCTATTCGGGACTCAACGTCGCCCACTTCCGCAAGACATCCACAGTGCAGATGCTGACCAGGGAAGGCCTCGATACGATCGCACCGACGATCAAGAAGATCTCCACGGCGGAAGGTCTGCACGCACACTGCAACTCCGTGAAGATCAGGACCAAGCAGGAATGAAACTCATTCGGACCCGGGGGCTTCGGCTCCCGATCCGATCTTTCTGAAAATTAACGGACAGATCACCGTTACCGATAACATGAACAGGAATCCGCCCAGCATCGAGCCGAATCCTGTGCCCATTGCGAAATACGGAATGATGAAGAGAATTCCTGAGATAACGAATCCGATTACCGCCATGGCGGTCATTCCCCAAAGATCTGCGCTGATCACATCATGATGAATGTATCTTCCGTCGATTAGAAGACCTACCGTCAATCCCAACCCCAATCCTATGAAATCGATACTTCTTACATCCCCGCCAAGTAATAATATGACGATTGTACAGAGGACAAAGAACACTGAATAACCGACCAGATACACCATACGGTTCCTTTCATTCTCGTACGACCAGGGCACAGCCTTGTTATTGATCAGAAATACAGCGATGCCGACAATGAATCCTACTGCGATATCGAGTGGGGTATGTACACCCAGGAATACCCTGGAGAACGGTATCAGAACGATCATGAGGGTGCAGAATGCCCTGATATACCTAGATTCCACTAAACGGAATATTGAAACGTAGGCCGATACAGATATGGATGTGTGTCCACTCGGCAAAGAATAGGAGGTCGCTCCTTTCAT
>JAFSYZ010000083.1 GCA_017455785.1 Candidatus Methanomethylophilaceae archaeon | reverse complement strand
GTAGGTATCGGTGTCATGGCATCCAAATGTAAGATCGGTGCCGATCCCAAGTATTATCTCGATAAGTTCATCGCCGAGGATCCCAGGTTCAAGAACGGACAGATCCTGGAGATAGTCGGAGGTATGGTGTCCACATGCCCTGGTCTGGATGAGTGTGTCGCCGACAACATCATGTTGGTCGGTGATGCGGCAAGGATCATCGACCCCATAACGGGCGGCGGTATCGCCCATGCATGCAGGTCCGGTAAGTACGCCGGAGAGGTGGCAGCGGAATGCCTGAAGACAGGTGATTTCTCCGCCAAAGCACTCCAGGCCTACGAGAAGAAGTGGCGTGACAGGATGGAGGACAAGCTGATCAGGAACTGGATGGCCAAGGAGAGGTTCGCCACTCTGGATGATAAGACGCTCGACGAGCTCATCCAGCTGATAAAGGACTCCAACATCGGTGAGGTCAATGTTTACAACCTTCTCAAAGCCGTCAAGGAGAAGTTCCCTCAGGTCGTAGAAGGATTCGAGGACCTGATCTGAGAAAAAACGAGGGGATGATTTCCCCTCATTCTTCTAATTTCACACCTTCGACATCAGTGTTCACGATGAACGGTGTACCTCCCCTGAGACTGATGGCCTCGCACACCTTGTCAGGCTTATCGGTGAGTGCTATCATACTACCTCCGCCGCCTGAACCGGTGAGTTTGGCACCGTAGGAATATTGCAGCGATGCATCCACCAGTTTGTTCAGTTCGTTGCACGATACACCTAAAATGGACAGGAGCTTATGATCCTCGGTCATCCTGCGACCGAGTTGTTCGATATCGTTCTTCATCATCGAGGAGACACCTTCCAACGTGACCTTCCCGATCTCATCGATGATATCGGAGGCGAACCTGTTGTGCTCCTTGAACTTCCTGACCTTGTTGACAAGAGGTCCTGTCGGGGCCTTGATACCTGTGTAACCTACGACGAATGTCATCTTCGGAACCGATATCTGATTTATGTCCCATCTGTTCCCGTCCTTCTCTATGCTCATCAGTCTCTTTCCGCATTCCGCAGGACAGTTGAGTGCGACCCCGTTGCCGAATGTACAACAAGAGGTGTCCAGGGGGCTTGCTCTTCCTTGTGCGTGATACTCCGCACTGAACGAGTCCTTGGCGATCTCTTCTTTGTTGAATATTTCGTTGTTGAGATCCTTTATCGCTGCCGATATGGCCGAGCTCAATGCACCCGAGGATCCCAACCCTGAACTGGACGGGATGTTGCTCTCGGTCTCTATGGAGATGTTGTTGACCCTGTTCCTCAGCATCAGGTGCCTTATGTGCGGATGACGGCTCAGGTCCATCTCCATCCCGTTCAGGAAATTACCGTAACTGGGGGAAATCTTGCACCTGAAACGTTTGTCTATCGCCAAAGCTACAGCTGGTTTGCCGTATACGACGGCATGCTCTCCGAGGAGTATGAACTTCCCGGGCGATGATGCTTTGGAGTATCTTCTGGACATCTCACTCGTTGAGTTTGTACTTGGCCATCATCTCGATGATCGCATCGTTTGCGTTCCTCATATCGAGTTGGGGCTGACTGATCGTCCACCAGTGGTCATCGATGGCCTCGACCGCCCTGGCGTAATCGTCGTCGGTGTCGTAGTCCTCCCTCTTCACGATGGAGACGGCCTTCCTCTCCTCTTCGAGGAGGTCGCAGTCGTATTTCTTGTTGACAAGTGACAATGCGATGGTGTGGTCCAGTGCATAGGACAGGTCCAATGCCATCTCTTCCGGGATGCATTCCATGATCATGTCCATGACAGCATTGGCCGTCATCAGGAACGACAGGTGTTTCTTGGCATCCTCCGGGTTATCGTCCTTATCGATCTCGGCCTGAAGTTCATCGTACCAAAGATCGAGGAGCGCCTGACTTCTGCGCGGGTTCTTCGCCCAGAGCTGCTTCTCCAGATCGACCTTCTCATCCTCTTCGAAGACCTGTTCCACCAATCCCGTGTCGGGATCCACCTTTATCTTGGGTTCGACGGTCTTGAACATCTCATCGATACTCTGTCCCTCATCCTGAACTTTCTTCCTGGCTGCCATGTCATTTCCTCCTGATCCTCTTAGCTGTCTCGCTCAATATGTCCATTCCTTTGTCGATCTTGGATTCGTCCGCCGCATAGGAGAATCTCAGATGTCCCTCTCCGTACGGTCCGAATGCCGATCCCGGCGTGCAGATCAATCCCGCCTTCACCAGTTCCATGGCGAAATCAGCGGAACTGATGTCATAGTCGAAGGAGGGGAATGCATAGAATGCTCCTTTCGGAGGGATGATCTCCATTCCGTCGATCTCGTTGATCCTCTTGACTATGAGGTCCCTTCTCTTCCTGAATGTCTCCCTGGCCTTGACGATGTAATCGTCGATGGTGGGGAGAGCGTTCAGTATCCCGTACATCGCGGGCATGTTGGGGCTTGCACATACATGGTACTGCATCTTGATCAGATCATCCATCACCTTCTCGTTGGATATGACGAATCCCATCCTCCATCCGGTGACAGCCATCATCTTAGAGAATCCTCCGACGACTACGGCTTTGTCCAGCTGTGACAGGAAGGAGATGTGCTTCCCTTCGTAGACGAACGAATCGTAGACCTCATCCGCCATGATCGTTATGCCCTTGTCCGCCGAGATGTCGCAGAGGGCTTTGAACGATTCCTCGCTCAGTGTCCCTCCGGTCGGGTTGCAAGGATTGTTCACCACCAACATGGTGGTGTTCTTGGTGATCTTGGACTGGATATCATCGATATCAGGCTGGAATGTCCCGTCTGTAAGTTTGTAATAGACGTCCTTGCCGCCTGCGAGGACAGCATGTGGACCGTAGATCACGAATCCTGGACTCGGGACCAATACCTCATCGCCGGGGTCGATCATGGCCTGTGTGACCTCCAGGAGTGCGGATGATCCGCTGGGTGTGATCATCACGTTCTTACCTTCGATCGGGGAATACCTGGAGTAATGCTTCGCTACCGCATCTCTCAATGGCATTATCCCTGCTGTCGGACCGTATTTGTTCAATCCGTCCTTCGAGGCCTTGCACATGCCTTCTATGGCGGATTCCGGCGGCGACAGATCGGGTTCACCCAATCCTAGATTGATGCTATCGGGGCTTGCGAGGTCGAACATCTTCCTTATGCCTGACATAGGGATAGAATTCAGTCTCTGAGCGATCTTCATGCTCCTGCGAATGCCATCCAGGTATATAGGTAGTATAGAACAGAGAAGGGGTTTACAATCGTTTATCATGCCTGTTTTTTCTCTTATTTAAAACAGATGCTTTTTCCCTTGATTTTTCGGAAATAGGGGTACCACGTATCAGTACCGTCTCAAATATTCTAGTGGGATGACCCAGATGGCCGATGGAATCCGAAAACGTTTATATCTGTTTTACTCAGATAACAAAATCATGCCTAAGAATCAGGCCATTCCGGTCTTGATATCCGTCGCAGGATTCATCGTCCTAATGGTCGGGTCATTGGGATACATCGAAGTCTATCCCATGGAGGAAGGGGTGAGCTACATCATGATGGGAGCAGGCGCAGCTGCAGTGATCATCGCGCTGATAACGATCAACCTTTCTCCAGACGATGGCGAGGGACTAGTTGGAGGAAGTGAAATGGGATTTTTTGACAAACTGAAGGCGCTCTTCGGAATCAAGAAGAGTGAGGGTGCTCCCAAAGAGAAATCCAAGGGCGAGGCATCCAAGGCAGCTCCCGCAGTTGCAAAATCAAGAGCGGATGAATTCAAAGGTGAGGGCAAGGTCGCAAATGCATTGAGATACGGTGCAACGAAGATCGACGTACAGTTGGCAGCCGGTAACATTGATGAGAAGAAGGCCGCATTGTTCATGGCCTCATTGAAGGACTGTGAGGCCGCACAGGTCGATGACGATGCCAAACTGGTGATGATCGGACAGGTCATCGGAGCGATCACCTTCCTGTAAATTATTAAAACCCTATACCACTGTATCCCCTCCGGGGATACAGATGGCTGTTCCGGACAACAAGGTCCTCAGTATGGACCTGATCTACAAACTTTTCGATGCTGCCAATATGCACAGGTGGAACGATCATATACGTCCCATCGACCTCACGGAGATAGATAAGCAGGCGCACAAGGCGGCAATATCATGGATATTGGGGAAGTACGAGGAGTCCGAGAATGGTACGCAGTTGGATTGGATTCGTATCATAGAGGGCTGTCTGTTCTCTTTCATGAAACGTACCGTGTTGACGGATCTCAAACCACAGTTGCTTCATAGGATGGAGGATGAGAAGTTCGATGAGGTCAATGATTATGTTATATCCGAGATAAGTAAGGACATCCCGGATATGGACCCCGCACTGATGTCACGTTTCGAATCATACATCCGCGGCGCACACACATGTGTGGAGGACAGGATCGTCGCAGCGGCGCATTATCTCGCCACGAATTGGGAGTTCAACATGATCTATGACATGAACAAGCGTTCTTACGGCATAGAACAGACAAGGGCGACCATCAACATGGAGATGAGCGAGTTCCTGGACCTGATAGGTGTGAAGAAGTCCTCGGTACTCAATCGATGTCATTCCTCGATCTCATCGGGCAACTGAGATTCCAACAGAGGTGGACCCGTGTCCCAAGGATACCTCAGACCACAGTACTCGGTCATTCCCTGCTGGTGGCCGATATGATGTATCTCCATGATCTTGAGTCAGGTGCCGATGAGAGGCAGAAATATAACGATTTCTTCACCGGGTTGTTCCATGACCTTCCGGAGGTCCTCACGAAGGATGTCATCTCACCAGTGAAGGCGAACGTCAGCGGCCTGGCCGATCTTCTTGATGATTACGAGCACGAGTTGATAGAATCGAAGATGATGCCGTTGATCCCGGAGTCGTGGAGGGCGGAGTTCTCCTACCTTCTGTTCGATCCGTTCATGGACAAGGATGAAGACAGATTCGGAAAGGTCGCCGGTAAGGAACTGAAGATGTGCGACGTGATGTGCGCCTACATAGAGGCTAATGTTTCCAGGCGTTATGGCATATCTTCGGTAAAATTGAATGAGGGAGAGGACTCCCTCTTCAAAAGGTTGGAGAAGGAAGGGGATTGCATCAGGGCTTCAGATCTCATGAGGAGACTGAACGAGATGCGTATCTAGGCCTTCTTCTTGATTACTTCCTGTCCGCCCATGTACGGCCTCAGCACCTCGGGTATGGTGACAGAACCGTCCTCATTCTGGTAGTTCTCCAGGATGGCCACTACGGTCCTGGGCAGTGCGAGTCCGGATCCGTTCAGAGTGTGGACGAACTCACTGGGCAGGTGCGGCTGCGGGCGATACTTGATCCTTGCCCTGCGTGCCTGGAAATCCGTGAAGTTGGAACATGAGGATGCCTCCAGCCAAGCGTCCTTTCCGGGAGCGTAGATCTCGAGATCGTAGCACTTGGAGCATGAGAAGCTCATGTCACCGGTACAGAGCAGGAGCACCCTGTAGGGCAGTCCCAATCCAACGATGATGTCCTCAGCGTTCTTCCTGAGCTCCTCGAGCCTCGCATAGGAGTTCTCGGGGAGGACGAAGTTGACCATCTCGGTCTTCCTGAATTCGTGTACACGTATGATTCCCTTGGTGTCAGCGTGCTTTCCTACTTCGCGCCTGTACGATGTGAGGTTCGCGGTGTAGTAGATGGGGAGCTGTTCCTTGTCGAGGATCTCATCCTGCAGCAGGTTGGTGATGGGCACTTCCGCCGTGGGGTTCAGGAACATGTCGTCCCTCTCGAGGTAGTACATGTCGTCCTTCAGGTTGGGGTACTGTCCGGTTCCGATGACCGCGGATTTGTTGATTATCGCAGGTACCACGAGTTCCGTGTATCCCTGCTTCATGTGCATGTCGAGGAAGTAGTTGATCAGTGCGCGCTCGAGCCTTGCTCCGTCACCCTTCATGACGTAGAATCCGCTGCCCGCAATCTTCACTCCTCTTTCGAAATCTATGATGTCGAGGTCCTCTGCGATCTCCCAGTGTTCCTTGGGTTTGAAAGTGAACTTTCTCTTCTCACCGACTTCGTATACGACTACGTTGTCGTTCTCGTCCTTTCCGATAGGGACG
>JAFSYZ010000082.1 GCA_017455785.1 Candidatus Methanomethylophilaceae archaeon | reverse complement strand
ACCTCGAAGGTGGGTGATGAGAAGGAATCGTTGACTATGTCGATCAATTCATCCGCTTCAATGGACACCGAATCATCGGTGGTCATAATCACCGTGCACACATTCCTCTGGTTGTGTGTAATTACGGGCCACTCATTCGAGCAGTGGAGCATCTCAGAGACGTTCTCCTGGGCACATGGACATGCCGTCATACCTACAGCACGAACGCCGATCGTCTTCCGGACATATCCGTCGCGTCTGCATTTCGCCTTGCCTATGAGTCCGTAGACCTCCGTCGTGTCCTTTCCCAAAGGTGTCTTGTTGTTCCTGAAGTATTCCGCCTCGATCTCCACGTTGGATTCCGTAGCATATTCATGTTTCACAAGCAGGAGTTTTCCGATGTTGACGGCCAGATCCTCGATACCGGATACAGGTTCCTTCATGCACTCGTCAACTATCGCCCTCAGCACCTCCAGGTTCCTGGACATGTGGGATCCCTTCTGCTCGGCCGGCAGGTCCACATAGACGTTGATCCTGCAGATCAGAGGTTCATTGTATTCACTGCTGTCGGGTCTTTTGATGTGCACGAGCTTCCTCACATCCGTCACACCCACCTTGGTGAGCATGAATGTGGAGTCCCCCTTGCGGTTCTGAACGTCACATACCGGTATCATATGTCCTTGAATGATATGCGCTTAATAAAGAACCTTTTATCAACCAAAAAATTGGTTGGAATATAATAATATGGTTGATGACATCCTCCCGATAAATACGATGATTGCAATCCAGGTTCCATGATCTGCGGAGTGGATGAGGCCGGAAGGGGACCGTTACTGGGCCCGCTGGTGGTCGCCTGTGTCTACATAAAGGACGATGCACCTCTCAGGGAGATAGGCGTCAAGGACTCCAAACAGCTGTCCCCGAAGACAAGGGAGAGTATGTATCAACAGATCATAGATGCGGCGGATGATTTCTCAATCGTCATAGCGGATGCCGAACGTATCGACATGCTCATGGCGAGACAGACCCTCAACGACATAGAACTGGATATGTTCGCTGAGGCCTGTTCCAAGACCAATACGGATGCGATCTACGCGGACTGTCCGGATGTCGATGTGCATAGGTTCTCCGTTGCGTTATCATCGAAGGTCAAGGGGCCGAACGTCATTGCCGAACACAAGGCAGATGATACATACCCAGTGGTATCTGCTGCGTCCATACTGGCAAAGGTCACACGTGACCGTATGGTGGAAAGGATTGCAAAAGAACTGGGGTTTGATGTAGGCAGCGGTTACCCCAGTGACGAGAAGACGATGGATTTCGTCAAGAATTGGCTCTACAAGAACCATGAACTCCCTCCCCACGTACGTACGAGCTGGGAGCCAGTAAAAAAACTACTTATGTTATCAAAGAATACGAGGATTACTGACTGGTGAACACACATGACCATGGAACCCAAACTCCAGCTAATGATTGACAAATTCCACAGAAGAATGGAGAAGGATCCCGAGGCAAAGGCCAAGGTGGAACCTGTCACCAAGACCATCAATATCGATCTCGGCGAGGAACACTATTCCTTAAGATTGGAGAAGGCGCAGATCCATGATTTCAAGCCCGAGCTCTTGGAGAATGCCGACATCTTACTGAAGACGACACCCGAGACGCTGGATGCGCTCATCGAGGGAACGCTGAGGCCTATGAGGGCGTACATGCTGAAGAAGATAACCATCAAGGGTAAGATCGAGGACATCCTGCACCTGAAGAGTCTCTTCAGTTCTGACAAAAAGGAATCGTGAAGTGCGATTTAACGAAGGTTTCCCTTCCGAAAACGTATAAATATTATAATCGGATTGGGCGAAACATAGCGAGGTAGGGTAGCCAGGATATCCCGTCGGGCTCATAACCCGGAGATCGGTCGTTCAAATCGACTCCTCGCTACCATACATTTTAACAATGATTTCCGACACAGCGAAGCTTACGCTCACGTTTTGAAAAAGTATCCGGGATGACCGGTGCCCGAAGGCACCGATCATTCCGATTCCTTATCCTTGATCCAATCCAGATGATCGTCGAGAATGGATATGTCCCTGACATAGACGTCATCGGGACATTCGAGGTCGTCCAGACATCCCGACCAATAGACGACCACACCGGGTCCGAATATCTT
>JAFSYZ010000009.1 GCA_017455785.1 Candidatus Methanomethylophilaceae archaeon | reverse complement strand
CCCCGTTCGGAAGTTCCACCACGGCATCGATCTCGTTGCCATCGCCATCGCGGTAGTGCACCACATTCCCGTCGAACAACATGGCGTATGTTTTCAGGTCATGTACGCAAAGGGCCTCGAACAGATATCCGAAGGAATTCAGGTCGTTGATATACGATTCAGCATTCATCCCCATCGCTGCTGCGGTAAGGGAAGGATCCGCAAGATGCCTCTTCGGAGTCTTCCCGACTCTCACAGAGTATCTCATGTTAGGATTGAACGCGGGTTGGAAATCTGTGAAATGAAGTCTTTCCAGCACGGATAGGTAATCATTGAGGGTGTTGTCTGCAATCTGCGGATCGTCAGGATTCTCTGTCATATCTCTCTTGAGGACTCTTTTGGATGCCATCGTGCTCTCATTACGTGCAAGAGAACGGATGAGACGGCGCATCTTGGCTGGATCACGGCTCACACCATCGAAGGAGATATCGTTATTGACAAGGGTCTCGATATAACCTCTGGCGACCTCCAGCGATGCGTCAGAATTCATATCCATCACACCAGGCCAGCCTCCATGGATGGTGTATTCTATCACATCTTTCAGTTCCATATCCCGCGTCTGGAAAGAGAATGCAGGGCGGTTGAACATCTCTCTCAAAGAGACCCTGCCATCGGAGATCCCCCTCTCCAACAGGGACATGGTCCTCATATGGAGTTCTTTTATGCGCCCGGTACCCGAATGCACGAATCTGCCTCTGTTCGGTGTGGCAGAACCGGTGAGCACATACATCCCCTTCTTCCCTGCGTCATCGATCCTATACCTTACAGCATCCCAGATGCCGGGGACGTCCTGCCATTCATCGATCAGTTGTGGGAGGTCGTCCTTGAAGATGAGCGTGGGGTCAGTAAGGGCCAATCTGCGATTCTGATAGTTTCCTTTCGGGTCAGCTATGAGTGTGGCGCTGTTGCAGCAGTTATATGCCGTCCAGGTTTTTCCGGACCATTTAGGCCCAACAATATTCACTGCACCGAAGATCGACAGATATCTTTTGAGTTCATCGTCTATGAGTCTGGGGACGTATCCGTCCTTCTTCAGTGTCATAATTGTTTATATTATAAACTATATTTAATATTGATGATTTTTCGGAAAAATTATTGATGAATTTTCAGAAAGTTTATTGATGATTTTTCGGATACTTTGATAGCATCATTTCGGTTATATTCTTAAGCCTCGCCTACGACATAATGGCTGGAAAGACTGTAAATCAGCAGAATAATAGCAAGGATATGCTTGACAAACAATGAGAGAAATGGATTTGACCCGGCTGAATCCAGCCGGTAAATGGGTTCACTTCTGATCGTTGATCATCATGATATGGTATCTTAAGATGATCCGATGGACCAGAGCATCAATCCAATCCACTATCATATCTTCTGAAGCGCATATGGAGAATCTCTTATCGCTGGTCCTTATCAATCAGGCAGGCTGTCCCAGAGGATATGCGTCATCTACACACCTTTTATCCCTATCTGACAGATGAAATATCGTCTGGTCACATTAGTAGCAGCCCATGGACACGTTTGTAATGTCCTTTCATACGTATAACGTACACTTCGCCCTTGTATCCTTCGACATTCCTAAACTCATAAACTAACCTATCATGGATGTTGATCCTTCTGTAATACTTGCCGGTCAGATTCATCGTAAGTTTCTCGCAGGGCTGATAGAATGGATCCGTCTCCATCTTCAGCAGCATGTTTTCTATCTTTGTCTGCTCTGAATCTTTAGTGAACTCTGCCTTATCTTTCTGCGCCTTCTTGGAAAGGGTTACGAGATATCTGTCCTGCATGATCTCCAGTCCACCGCCTCATCGTGCGTGCGTTCAGCTTCCTCGATGTCATCAAGTAATGTGGGATCGGATAGAAGATACAGGGTCTCCATGAGGCTGTTGTATATTTCCTCGCTGATAATTACCGCATTTCCGTTTTTGGTAGTGACCGTGAATCTTTCGTCGGACATTATGGCCGTATCCAAAATGTTGAAGAGATCCTTTCTGCACTGGGTAGCATTAATCACAGAGCTCATATGTACATGATAACGTACATTGATTATATAGTCTTCTAAATATGAAAGGTCAGATTGTCAGGTATCTATGAGATGGTCGTAATTGACTGTCAACCCACAGTCTCCGTAGGTTCTTCTGCATGACCATGTACGACAGCAAGACGGACGAGTTCGTGATACAGAGGAAGATGCGCCACAGCAGCATCGAGATCACTCGCAATCACTATCTGTACGTTGATCCTAGGAAGATGGCCCTGGCCGATGACATGACTCAGGATGGTCTGTGACTTAAACAAATTACAATCCGCAGAGGTGGGACTGCGGGATTAATATATCTTCAATTCTTTTTATTCAGCAAGCAACATCGTGCAGTTCATGCCTTGTTTGCACATAGAATGGTGAATGGAAATGGGTTTCGACCCGGTACGAGACCGGGTCTGGAAGGCTCATTTCTGATCGTTGATCATGATGACATGAACATTGAAATTGATGATTTCGGTGACAGAGACGTTATCCGGCAGTTCTGTAATCGTTAGTCCCATCTTGAGATTCACGCCCTTCATCGAGTTGCAGGTCGGTTCGACTGCTATGGGGAAGGTCAGGCGGGTCATATCATGGGCCTTGACCATCGTCGTTCCCGGAACGGATGTTAACTGTACTTCGTCCGCGTAGGAACGGACCGTGAACTGGATGTCGAGGTCCTTGTCGCATTTGTTGTATATGTATAATGACGATTCGGTGGTCTGCCCGTTGGCCATATCTACATTCACAATCTGCTTGTGATTCGAATCGTAGTATCTGGCGATGACGATGCTGTAATCGTTCTGGCTGATTGCTTCGGTCCCTTCCGAGGCGATCGGAGCCATCATCGTAACCGTCATCAGGATTACCGCGATGGCGGTTAGTTTTTTCTTATTTATGGGAGCGTCAATTCAGTTCTTAGACAAAAAGATGATTGTGGTTGCGGATATCGTTGAGACGCAATCGGCAGTCAGAGGAAAACCATTGCCGCACAGTTGCGATGCGTGAGGTATGAAGAAAGTATTTTCCGGCCCATAATGGGCCGGTATGGGTTCATTGCGCCCCATATGATCCGATGAGCTGCCGCCTGGCAGAGGTCGACTCACAGCCGGGAGAAGCATAATTCATAGTGCACCGACGATTTCATGAGGAGCATAGGGTTCTTCCAGGTATTTCACGTCATCTTCGCTCAGCCTCAATTCCGTGGACGCTATGGCCTCCACCATATGGGATTTCTTCGTTCCACCGACGATCGGGGCGGTGACACCTTTGGCGAAATGCCATGCGAGGGATATCTGCGACATGGATACTCCGTATCTGACGGACAGCTCATGGACGCGATCGATTATCAGCAGGTCGTTGTCCTTAGCACGGTCGTACTTGTCGGCCAGCACCTTGTCGGTGGAGCTCCTCATGCTCTCCGAAGTCCATCCAGTGTGAGTGAGATGGCCTCCTGCCAGAGGGCTGTAGGGTATGAGCGATACCCCGTATTGCCTGCAGATCGGGATCAGTTCCCTCTCGTCCTCGCGGTACAGCAGGTTGTAATGGTTCTGCATCGTCGAGAACTTGGTCCATCCGTTCATCTCAGCCGCCGTCTGCATGTTGTGGAACTGGTATCCGTACATCGCGGAGGCGCCGATCGCCCTAACCTTCCCGGATTCCACCAGCTCGTTGAGGGTTTCCATCGTCTCTTCTATGGGGGTGTCGTAATCGAAACGGTGTATCTGGTAGAGGTCGAGGTAATCGGTGCCAAGGCGCTCCAGCGTCATATCGATCTCTCTGAGTATGGCCTTCCTGCTCAGTTTCCCCTCGTTGTAGTAGACCTTGGATGCCAGAACGATATCCTCACGTGGTATCTCCAGTTCCTTGAGAGCGTATCCGATGAATTTCTCGCTTGTTCCGTGGCTGTATCCGTTGGCGGTGTCGATGAAGTTCACTCCGTTCTCGAAGCACATCCCGATCATGTCCCTGGTTGCTTCTCTGCCGAGGGTCCATTTGTGGAAATCCTCCGAGGGCTCTCCGAACGACATGCCGCCTACGCATATGCGCGAGACTCTGATCCCTGTGTTTCCCAGTTCAGCATACTTCATGATATCGTCCCAACCGTCTTCCGAACTCATAAGCCTCATCAGGATACTGGCTAGAAGCAGTCATTGACGGGGTACCGCATCCTCCGCCGAGTATCATCCCCTCATCACGGAGGTTCAGGTATCTGACGAGCGTGCGGTAGTGAGCCGTAAGCGCTTCGAAGGTCCAATCATCGGAATTCCATGCCACCGAGATCAGTGCAGACCTGAGATTCCTTACGGAGATGCTGGAGTTGTACGAGCAGAATCTGTCGATGACGGCCTTGAGCTGGGAGGTCATGCCGAAGTAGTAGAGGGGAGTGGCGAACACCAGCATGTCCGATGACAGTATCTCCGAACGTATCCTGCTGTTCCCATCGTCGATGGCGCACGGTCCCTCGTATCCGCAGGCGATGCATCCCGTACAAGGCGACACATCCATATCGCATACGTGGAGGACACGGCAGGAATGCCCGTTCTCCTCAGCGCCCTTCACGAATCTGTCCACGAGCATGGCGGTTGAGCCGTCCTTGTTGGGGCTGCCCTGGAGTACGGTTATCCTCATGCAGTGGCCTCCGTTTGGAGCCCTTTAACCCATGAGTACACTTCGTCATAGGAAGCGGATCCAGAGAATCTCTTCCCGTCCAGCCATGTCCCCTCGTCTGTCAGGGCCTTGAGGTGGGATGCGCTGTTCCCGATCCCGCTGCTTCCCGACGTGCAGAAGGGGATCACGGTCTTGCCGGAGAGGTCGTACGTCTCCGCGAACGTCCACATGATCTTCGGAGAGTCTCCATACCAGATCGGGTATCCGAGGAATATGAGGTCGTATCCGCTGAGGTCTATGCCGTTCGCGATTCCCGGGCGTGCACTGGAATCGCGGTTCTCTTTGTTGGTACGGCTGTCGCTGTCGTTGTAGTTCAGGTCTGCGCTCGTATATTCTACCGAAGGTATTATGCGTATGAGGTCTCCGCCGGCGGCTTCAGCGATCTTCTCTGCTATCTTCTCGGTGCTTCCGGTTTCAGTGAAATACACCACTGCCGTGGATACGTCGGTATGAGGCGGCACATCCGGGTCCGGAGCAGGGCTGCCACCGTTGTTGGCTAATATTGCAGCTCCTGCGGCGGCTATGACTATTACGCCGATTGCAATCAGTATGATGATTCTGTTCATCGTGCTCATTCCAGTGAATCGATCCATTTCTCAATCGCTGCCTTGTCAGCACGGTTGATCAGCTTACCGGGCTTCCAATCCGCATCGGGACTGACATCCTTATGGAGTTTGGTATCGCTGCTTCCGACACCGCTTCCTCCCGATGTGCAGAACGGCACCAGCGTCTTCCCGGCGAAGTCGTAGCTCTCCAGGAACGTATCTATGATGCGGGGAGCGACGCCCCACCATATGGGGAAACCCACGAAGACGGTATCGTATTCCTCCATGCGGTCCACATGGGATGATATCGCGGGTCTGGCCTTCTGATCGTTCATCTCCACCGAGCTTCTGCTCTTGGAGTCTCTCCAGTTGAGGTCAGCATCGCTGTACCTCTTCTCGGGGACTATCTCGAACAGATCGCCCTTGGTGACATCCGCTATCATGCGGGCGACTCCTTCGGTCACCCCGCTGGCAGAGAAGTATGCTACGAGCGTCCTGCCTGACATCATCTCATCTCCTTCTCCCAGAAGCGGACGGCGTTGAGACCGAAGCGGTCGGCAGTCTCTTCCATATCCCTGATCTCATCGTCGCTGAGCTTCACGTTCGCTGCTTTTACAGCATCCTCTACCTGCTTCCTGCCGGTGACGCCGATGATAGGCAGCGTGCCCTTTGCGATCGCCCATGCTATAGGTATCTGTGCCGTGCTCACATTGTGCCTGACTGCTATCTCAGAGAGTTTGGCGTTGATGACCTCCAGCTTATCCATCAGAGGATTGTAGGTCTGAGCGCGTGCCGAGCCTTCCGGCATGGGGTGCGAAGAATCGTATTTCCCGGTGAGGGCACCCTGCTCCAATACCATGTACGAGAAGAATGTGATCCCGTTCTTCCTGCAGTAGTCCAGGATGCCCGAGTGCTCGGAGGAGCGGTTGATCAGGCTGTAATGGTTCTGTACGGCGGAGAGTTTCAGACCGTGTTCGTACAGTATCTTGTCCGCCTGCTTTATCTCGGAGAGATTGTGGTTGGAGACTCCGACCATAGGGGCGTCATCCCTTCCCTCGAAGTACTCTGCCAGCTTCCTGGTCCATTCGGGGGCCCCCGCTGTGTTGTGGATCCAGTAGATGTCGAACCTGTCCAAACCCATGATGGAAAGCTGCATGTCCAGCATATCCTCCACAGGCTGAGAGGATGAAGCGTTCATCATCTGAGGGGTGAGCTTATCCGAGATCATGAAGGAGTCGCGGGGCAATCCCTTGATGAAGCCGCCCAGGACCTTCTCGGATTGGCCGGCGCCGTATGCGTATGCGGTATCCCAAAGGCAGAGGCCGTTCTCCATCGCGGTGTCGAACACTTCTTTGAGGGTGTTCTCGTCTTGCTTCGTGCCGAAAGTCCCGTCGTTTCCCCAGGCCCATGCGCCCATTGCGATTTTAGGCAGTGTCATCCTATCACCTGTCGGAGAGCAGGGTACCGCCGACCGCGATGCTGTCTCTGGGGTATTCGTTGAAGAACAGATAGAACGCCTTGGCGTCGATCCCGGTGATCTTCGAGACAGATTCAGTGAACTCCTTCGCAATCTGTGCTTTCTGTTCCTTCGTGAGGGGGGCTATGTCTATTGTTATCGATGGCATCTCTTTTCACTCCTTATTCTTGAGCAGGTTTACAACCAGCCTGTATGTCAGATCATGGACGGAATGGTGGACGAACCCGACCCCAGCAGCTGTCATAGCCTCAACCTGCCTGTCGGTGACCTCCGTGTAGGGGCACAGCCCGTACAGGAACGGGAAGAACGAGTACAGGAAATTGTTCAGGCTGTCTTCGTCGAACTCGCTGCGGCAAGCGGATACCAGGGCCTTCACGGATTGCATCGTCCTTCCGTACGAGCGTTTGAATTCCGTCAGATTCTCGATGCGGCTGTTTCCTTCCATATCGTAGAAATTCATGGAAAGGAGTCTCAGCATCTGCTTCCTGGAATCCAGGGAGCATGCCAGGAATTCGGCCAGATCCTTGTCTGACATGGCCGGCGCCCTTTCTACCGCAGAATCGATCTCATCCGCCCAACCATCGTATTCCCTTTGCAGAAGGGCGAGGAATATCTCTTCCTTGGTGTGGAAGTAGTTGTAGATGGATGTGCGTGTGAACGTGGTCTCCTGAGCGATATCCGCCATTGAGATGTCCGCGAAACCCTTCTTCGAATACAAGGTGCTGCAGGCATTGATGATCTCATTGCGTCTGTTGGCAATCAGTTCCGGCGTCTTCTTCGGCATTCGTATCACTTGTCCAATGCATTCTGACATCGTGTCACTGACATAATGTCAGAATAGATATTTAAAACGAATTGTTGCTGTTTTGCTCCTGACCTCGCCATTTCATCCATGATTTGATTACGCTGACCCATTCGACAGTTGGTGCCTGACCGAGCTTGCGCTCGGATAGGCACATCGATTCACCATCGGAATGGGCCGATTTGTACACTGTTTTAGGCGAAAACAAGT
>JAFSYZ010000081.1 GCA_017455785.1 Candidatus Methanomethylophilaceae archaeon | reverse complement strand
GGCCTGAATGATGTCCATACCACGTCATCGACCGATTCGGATATTATCGTTCCTACCCAGAGCGGTATCATACGTGGAACTTGTCCTTTTTTAATCACTTACGTCGATGCATATACGATGTCAAAGATCGTCGCAATAGTTTCAAGCCCGCGCAAGAACGCCAACACCGACTTCCTGGTCAACACCGCAGCGAACGCTGCCAAGGAGAACGGCAACGATGTTGAGATCTTCTACCTCAACACCATGGCTAACAAGAAAGGATGCCAGGGGTGCGATGCATGTAAAAAGAACGGCGGCTCGTGCATAACGAAGGACGACCTCACACCGGTACTCGATGCCATCAGGGATGCTGACGGAGTCATCCTGTCCACACCCGTATACTTCGGAGAGGCATGCGGACAGTACAGGATGATGGAGGACAGATTCTATGGTTACCTCAAGGCTGATTTCAGCATCAGCATCAACCCCGGAAAGAAGGTAGCGGTCATCACCACGGCCGGTTCCGCAGGTGCTGACAAGCTCGCTGACAAGATCGAGGGCGTCATGGTCAACTTCTTCAAGTTCGAATCCGTCGGAAAGCTTGCGGTTGTAACGCACAACGACAGGAAGTTCTCGGAGAACGATGCCGACACCATCGCCAAAGCGAAGGAATTGGGTAAGAAATTCTGAACAAACAGGTGCCGTCAGGCACCTACTTCCATATTTATCCTCTCGGCAATCATCATAGATTTATCTAAGTTCCCCATCGGTGTAAACATGAGCATAGCCGTCGAGAATGAATTCAAACTCACTACCGACAAAGCATTGGATGAGGAGGCCGTGTTCAATCAACTCTGTTCGTTCCTTGATGCCAAGAAGAAGACGTATGTCGTCAAAAAGAAACATTCGGTCGACCGTTATTACGACAACAAGGGTCTTTACATCTACAATATCGACAGCATGGTGAGGCTGAAGAACTCATCGAACGGGAAGGTCAAACTCACCCTGAAGAGGACCATCTCCAAGAGGAAGAACATGATGTCCCGTAAGGAGATCGAGAGACCGTCCGACGGAACGTTCAAGGATGTACAGGATTTCGCACGTGAGGAGTTCCCCGGGATCAAACTGCTGGAGGAACCGATATTCATGATCGAGTGCCTCCGTTACTCCATAAAGTACACCGATAAGGTGGACATAGACCTGGCATTCGACCGCTGCACGTTCATGTACGGCGATCACAGGAAGGAGTTCCATGAGATAGAGCTGGAATTCCTGTCCGACTACACGAATACGGATTTCGATGAGATCGGCATCTGCAAGTTCATCAACAAGGAACTGGGATTCGAACCCGTTACCAAGAGCAAATACCAAAGAGGCGTGGAGTGGCGTAACAGCCTAGAATGAAAAGGGAAAAAAGGGGACCTCAGATCCCCAGTTTCTTCTTCAGTTTGCTCTTCTTGTCACCCGTACCGGCGGTCTCATCAAGTTTGCGCAGGAGTTCCTTCTCCATCTCGCTGACCTTCTTAGGCACGTCGATCCTGACACGCACGAACATGTCACCGCGGACGGTGCTGTTCATCTTCGGAAGCCCTTTGCCTGACATCCTCAGCACGGCACCCACCTGTGTTCCCGCAGGTATCTTCAGCACTGCGCTCTCACCGTCGATGGTCTTGACAACGGTCTCTCCGCCCAGCACCAGCTTGGGATAGGTGACGGTTACACCGGTCCAGAGGTTGACACCGTCACGTTCGAACACATCGCTGTGTTTGACATGGATCACCACGAACAGATCCCCGGCGGGACCTCCGTCGTAACCCGCATCCCCTGCTCCAGGGATGCGCATCCTGTCATCCTCTTGGACTCCTGCAGGTACCCTGATGCTTACCTTCTTGGTCTTCTGCAGACGTCCGCTTCCGCGGCATTTGGGACACTTCTCGACGGCGGCCTTTCCCTTACCGTTACATGACGGACATGTCGATATGGAGGACATCTGCCCGAAGGGCGTCCTCCTTATCGACTGGACCTGCCCCCTTCCGCCGCACTGCTTACAGGTGTTGACCTTACCGTCCTTGGCACCTGTACCGTTACAGTCGGGACAGGAGGCCATATGGGGGACGGAGATCTCGATCTCCTTCCCCTTCAGGACCTCCTCCAACGTGAGTTCGATGTCGTACCTCAGGGATTCGCCTGTACGAGGTCCGGAACGCGGACGGGAGTGCATGCTCCCGCCGAATATGGATCCGAAGAGATCGCCGAAGATATCGCTGATATCATCCTGATGGGTGAAGTCCGACCAGCTGAATCCGCCCTCACCGAACTGTCCGTTGATACCCGCATGGCCGTACTGGTCGTACATCTTACGCTTCTCGGCGTCCGACAGTACCTCGTAGGCCTCGGAGATCTCCTTGAATTTCTCCTCGGCGACCTCCTTGGGTTCCTTGGACACATCCGGATGGTATTGGCGCGCCAGCTTACGGTAGGCGCTCTTTATCTCATCGGGTGATGCGGTCTTCTCGACCCCTAGTATCTCGTAGTAATCCCTTGGCATGATCTTCACTGGTCGTCCACGATCTTGTAGTCAGCGTCCACGAAGTCCCCGTCGTTACCGGCGGAGCTCTCCTGGCTCTTCTGCGCTCCGGGCTGTGGGCCTGCGCCTGCGGAGGCCTGCTGCTGTTCAGCTGCCTTCTGGTAGATCTTCTGCGAGATCGGTTCCATGGCCTTGTACATGTCATCGAGCTTCTTCTTGATGTCATCGCTGTTTCCGCCCTTGACCGCGTTCTCCAGATCGGAGACCGCCGCCTCGACCTTGGCCCTCTCCTCGTTCGTGACCTTGTCACCGAGCTCCTCCAGGGACTTCTTGACCGTGTGGATAGCTGTCTCGGCCTGGTTCTTGAGCTCGATCTCCTCACGCTTCTTCTTGTCGGCGTCGGCGAACTGCTCGGCCTGCTTGACCATCTGGTCGATCTCCTCCTTGCTGAGCTTGTTGGATGATGCAATGGTGATCTTCTGCTCCTTGCCAGTTCCCTTGTCCTTCGCCGTGACGTTTATGATACCGTTGGCGTCGATATCGAAGGTGACCTCGATCTGGGGGATTCCGCGGGGTGCGGGTGGGATACCATCGAGTATGAATCTTCCCAGTGATGTGTTGTCGGCAGCCATCTCCCTCTCTCCCTGAAGGACGTGGATCTCCACTGAGGGCTGGTTGTCCTGTGCAGTGGAGAACACCTGTGACTTCCTGGTCGGGATGGTGGTGTTCCTGTCGATCAGCTTGGTGGATATTCCGCCGAGGGTCTCGATACCGAGTGACAGAGGTGTGACATCCAACAGGAGGACGTCCTTGACATCACCTGAGAGGACTGCACCCTGTACGGATGCACCCATGGAGACACACTCCATCGGATCGATTCCGCGCTGGATCTTGGGTCCGACGATGTTCTCGACGAAGTTCTGCACGATAGGCATCCTTGTAGGTCCGCCGACCATGATGATCTTGTCCACGCCGTCGACCGTGAGGTTGGCGTCCTTCAGCGCCTGCATGATGGATGCCTTACAGCGTGCGACGATGGGCTCCACGATCTCCTCGAGCTTTGCACGTGTGATCGTCTGGATCAGGTGCTTGGGTCCGGAATCGTCGGATGCGATGAACGGAAGGTTCACCTCTGTCTGCATGGTGGTGGACAGTTCGATCTTGGCCTTCTCACATGCCTCACGTACCCTCCAGAACGCCATGTTGTCCTTGCGCAGGTCTATGCCGCTCTGCTTCTGGAATTCGCTGATGACGTACTCCGTCAGTGCCTCATCCATATCTGATCCACCGAGCTTGGTGTCACCTGATGTGGAGAGTACTTCGAACACACCGTCACTGAAGTCCATGATGGTGACATCCAAGGTTCCTCCTCCGAGGTCGAACACCAGGATCTTCTGCTGTGTGTCGCCCTTGTCCAGACCGTATGCCAGTGCTGCAGCGGTAGGCTCGTTGATGATACGGACGACGTCCAATCCTGCGATCGCTCCGGCGTCCTTAGTAGCCTGCCTCTGGTTGTCATCGAAGTATGCGGGCACGGTGATGACTGCCTTGTCGATGGTCTCACCGAGGTATGCCTCCGCATCCCTCTTGATCTTCTGCAATATGAATGCTGATATCTGCTGCGGGGTATACTCCTTACCGAGTGCGGTCACCTTCTCCGAGGAACCCATCTTCCTCTTGACGTTCTTGATGGTACCGTCAGGGTTGGTCACTGCCTGTCTCCTTGCAGGTTCTCCGACCAGAAGCTGACCGTCTTTCGTGAATGCGACGTACGAGGGGAATGCCTTACCGCCCACGCTCGTACCCTCAGCGCTCGGGATCATCGTCGGCCTTCCGCCTTCCATAACAGAGGCGGCAGAGTTGCTTGTTCCCAAATCTATTCCGATTATTCTTGACACTTTACTCACCTTCTATTTTCTCTTCTTTCTTCTTGGTCACTTTGACCTTGGAATACCTCAGTACCTTGTCACCGATACGGTATCCCTTCTGGAACACTTCCGCAATCTCTCCGTCCGTATCCGCCTCGACGACGCAGAGCGCCTCGTGGCAGTTCGGATCGAACTTACCTTCCGCAGGGATCTCGGTAAGCCCCTTAGACTCCAGGATCTTCATCAGATTCTGACGGATCCTTCTGACCCCTGCTACGAAATCGTTTTCCTCGCCCGCATGCTCCAGGGCACGGTCGAGGTCATCCACTATGGACAGCATCTCCGAGAGCAGACCGGCCGTCGCGAAGGCCTTGAACTCCTCGTTCTCACGTTGGGTCCTTTTACGGAAGTTCTCGAAGTCCGCCTGGATCCTCTGAGCCATCTGCAGGTACTCCCCTGCCTTGGTCTCGGCCTCCTCGAGCTTCTTCACGAGCTCTTCCTGTTCCCCGTCCTCAGGGGCATCCTTCTTTTCAGACTTTCCAGTCATAGTATCTCTCTTTCAATGTTGTTCATAAGGCTAAGGGGGCCAGTGGCCCCCTCTGGATTGTTAGTTTCAGTCGTCTTCCATCTTAGGCATGGATCCAGCCGCTCCGGGTGGTCCGGCGGGCATGGGCATACCGCGTGCTGCGATGACATCGTCGATCCTGAGGATCATGACGGCCGCATCGGTTGCAGAGTTGATGGCCTGCTTACCGATCCTGTAGGGCTCGATGACGTTCAGCTTGAACATGTCCTCGACCTTTCCGGTGAACGGGTTGAGACCGGCGTACTTCTTTCCTGCCTTGTGCTGCTTCCTCATCTCGATCAGGATGTCGATCGGGTCCAGACCGGCGTTCTCGGCCAGTGTGGTCGGGATTGACTCCATTGCGGATGCGAACGCATCGATGGCGATCTGCTCCCTTCCTCCGACGGACTGGGAGTAGTTCCTGAGCTGCATTGCGATCTCCACTGCTGTGGATCCTCCGCCTGTGACCATCATTCCGTCCTCGATAGCTACCTTGACGACGGACCATGCGTCGATCAGTGACCTCTCGATCTCGTCGACGACGTGCTTTGTTCCTCCCCTGATCAGGATGGAGACTGTCTTGGCGTCCTTGAGGTCGCTGACGAAGGTCATGTCATTGTCCTGGACCTTCTTCACTTCGACCAGACCAGCGTATCCGAGGTCGTCCTTCTCGAGCTCGGAGATCTTGTTGATGATGTTTCCACCAGTGGATGCTGCGAGCTTCTCCATATCGGACTTCTTGACACGCCTTGCTGCGTAGATTCCCTCCTTTGCAAGGAAGTGCTGTGCGAGGTCGTCGATACCCTTCTGGCAGAAGACGACGTTGGCTCCGACTGACTTGACCTTCTCGACCATCCTCCTCAGCATGTTCTCCTCCTCCATGAGGAAGTCGTTGAGCTTGGACGGGTCTGTGATCTGGATCTTTGCGTCGATCTCGGTCTTCTTGACCTCGAATGCTGCATCGATCAGAGCGACCTTCGCGTTCTTGATGACCTTGGGCATCGCGGAGTGTACAGGCTCCTTGTCGATGATGAGACCCTTCACGAGCTGTGTGTCGCCCATGGAGGTTCCGGTCTTCTTGACTGTCTGAATGTTGTTGAGGTCGACGTGCCACTTCTTGTCTGCACCCTTCTCCGCGATCGTCTTGACCGCATCGACCACAAGGTCTGAGAAGAAGTCCTTCATGGCGTTGACCTGCTTGCTGTTCATCGAGACCTCTGCGATCTGCTTCAACATCTTGTCATCATCGTAGGATACCTTCTTCGAGATGTCCACGAGGATCTTCTGTGCCTGAGCGTTCGCGAGCCTGTAACCGCTTGTGATGATGGTGGGGTGGACGTTGGAGTCTACCATGTCCACTGCCTTCTTGAGCAGTTCACCTGCGAGGATGACGGATGTGGTTGTTCCGTCCCCGACCTCCTGGTCCTGTGTCTTTGCGACCTCGACCAGCATCTTGGCTGCGGGGTGCTGTACATCGATCTCCTTCAAGATGGTCACTCCGTCATTGGTGATGACGACGTCTCCCATGGAGTCTACCAGCATCTTGTCCATTCCCCTGGGGCCGAGACTGCTCCTGACCGCGTCCGAGATTGTCCTTGCTGCTGCGATGTTGTTGAACTGTGCGTCCTTTCCTTTGTCCCTTTTGGTTCCTTCCTTAAGGATTACGATAGGTGTGTTGCCCATACCCATTTACATTACCTCCAATGTTTTGGATTTACTAATTGCACTAAAGTTTGTTCTTCTATATAAGATTTTCACAATATCCGATAATCCTCCTAGAAGCACCTACCAAGAGTGAAAGGACCCGTAACACCCCTATATGATAAGATATCTACAATACAAACTGTAATTTATCCGCTCTATCATGTGATGGTATGGACTCTTTGCCCTTTGACGCGGAAGGATTCACTCTGGAGAGGTGCGACGACATGGATTATTTCCTCTCGCGTATGAAGGAGACCGTCCTCCAATCAGTTGATGAGAGCGAGAGGATGTTCTCGTCGTTATGGCTTCCGGAGATGTCCTGCATCATCAGGAACAACGTCCTCAACGATTCCTACGGCGACCGTTTCATCCTAAAGGAAGGGTACGAATATGCCGGAGCATTATGGATAGGAAGGTCGAGGGACCAGTTCACATGTGAAGACATAGGGTACCTTTTAGGGATATACATAGAAGAGGGGTATAGAAGGAAGGGCCTAGGTACCAAGATGGTGAAGGCGGCGGAGGAATGGTGCAGGATCAACGGTCTCGTACACATGTCCCTGAACGTGAGCTCGGTGAACGAGGCCGCCATGGCATTGTACAATAAATGCGGCTATTCTCCACAGTCCACTGTGATGAGGAGACTCCTCAGACCGTGATTTTTTCCCCCGAAATGAAATGAGTCCTGGGGACGATGACCCATCCCCAGGTATCGAGGTTTCATCTGATGAACAGGAGCTCACGGTACTTGGGCAGAGGCCACATCTCATCGTCGACGATCATCTCGAGATCGTCGGCATGCTTCCTGATCCCGTCCATCATAGGGACGATGACATCATGGTAATCTATCGCCCTTTGACGCATGTCGCCCTCTTTGTCGAGACGGTCGCATTCCTCATCGATCCTGTAGCACAGATCCCTTGCCTCTGAGATGTGATATGAGATATCCTCTATCACATCAACCTGGTTCGACGACAGTTTCTCGAATTTGCTGCCATCGAACACGGCCTTCATCCTGTATACGGTGTCCAGCAGTACCGACTGATACTTAGTGGCCGTGGGGATGATGTGGTTCTGCGTCAGATCGCTGATGATCCTGGCCTCGATCTCCACCTTCTTGCAGTAGATCTCCCAATAGACCTCAGTCCTCGCCTCCAGTTCCACGGACGACATCACACCTGTCTCCGACAGCACCTTCTTGGTGCTCTCTGTCAGGAAGTTGTCATAGATCAGCGGGACGGATGTCTCGCAGTCCAACCCGCGGCGTGCCGCTTCCTTCTTCCATTCCTCGGAGTAGCCGTTGCCGTCGAAGCATACGTCCTTGCATCTGCTGTAGTAGTCCTTGACCGTGGACAGTATGGCCTGCTCCTTCTGCATACCGGATGCCATCAGCTTCTCTACTGCCGCCTTGAACTCCCTGAGTTCGTATGCCACGACAGCGTTCAGCACCGCCATGGATGATGCACAGTTGGCCGATGAACCCACGGCCCTGAACTCGAACCTGTTACCGGTGAACGCGAACGGGGACGTCCTGTTCCTGTCCGTGTTATCCAGGAGCAGCTCCGGAATCTGCGGGATGCCGATCTTGTATCCGGACTTGGATTTCATCTTGACCATGTCCTTGCTCTTCAGCAGCTCCTCGAACGCTCCTGTCACCTGTGTTCCCAGGAACGACGATATGATCGCAGGTGGCGCCTCGTTGGCTCCGAGCCTGTAAGCGTTCGATGCTGATGACACCGTGGCCTTGAGCAGCGCGTTGTGCTTGTACACCGCCATCAACGTCACCACTGTGAAGGTCATGAACCTGAGGTTCTCCTCATCGGTCTTCCCGGGAGAGAAGAGGTTGATGCCCGTATCCGTTCCCAACGACCAGTTGCAGTGCTTCCCCGATCCGTTCACTCCTTTGAACGGCTTCTCATGGAGCAGGAGCTTGAACCCGTGCCTGTCGGCCAGTTTCCTCATCAACGTCATGACGAGGAGGTTGTGGTCCACCGCCCTGTTCATCTCCTCGTACATCGGTGCCAATTCGAACTGGTTCGGTGCC